>NZ_RAWR01000135.1:0-29363 GCF_003986945.1 Corallococcus sp. AB018
GTGGTGGGGCTGTGGGGCGACGTGGAGCTGGCGGCGAGAGACAGGGGCGGCAAGGTGCTGGCCACCACGGCGGACGCGCCACACCTGTTGGCCACGGTGCTGGTGGCCCGGGGCGACTTCGCGGCGCGCTACCCGGACGCGGTGCGGCGGGTGCTCCGGGGGCTCTTGGACGCGGGGCAGGGCGTGCTCAAGTCCCCGGCGGCCGGGGCGCGGCTCCTGGGAGAGGTGGCGCCCTATCTGGGGGACCCCTCGGAGGCCATCCGCAGCGCGCCGCCCGCGACGCTGGCGGACAATCGGGCCTTCTTCGGACTTTCCGGCGAGGCTCCGGTTACCTATGACGAGCTCTTCCAGAGCGCCGCGGCGCTCTTCCAGAAGCTCAATCGCGGGACGGTGCCCCCTCCGGCGGAGGACACGCGGGACCTGGGCGCTCTGAAGTACGTCTCCGAGGCGCGGGGGCCCTGAAGCGGGCCGGAAGAGGGAAGGGGAGTCGGACGTGGCGAAGACACCGAACTACATCAAGGCCGCGTTCCTCCTGCCGGCCAACCTGGTGGGGCTGACGACGGCGGCCATGTCCAGCGCCGTGACGCAGGAGCCGCTGCCCATGATGGTGGCGCTGGGCGTGGAGGGCGTCTACCTGGCCGTCGTGTCGTCCATGAAGCGCTTCCAGCGCGCCGTGCGGGCGCAGCAGCCGGACAACCCGGAGGCCGCGCGCGCGGCGGTGGACTCGCTGCTCGCGGACCTGGCGCCGTCGCAGCGCGACCACTACCAGCAGCTGGTGGGGCTGAAGGAGAAGATCCTCGCCAACTACCGCAAGCTGCCCGGCGGGCGAGTGCTGGCGGCGGACAGCGAGCCCAAGCTGGACGCGCTGCTGACGTCCTTCCTGCGGCTCATCTCCGCGCTCAACCAGTACCGCACGTACCTCAGCGGGTCCGACCGGGAGCACCTGACCTCCGAGGTGGCGGCGCTGGAGGCGGAGGTCGCCGGGGAAGCCAACCCGCGCCTCAAGGACGTGAAGGGCAAGCGCGTGGAGATTCAGCGCAAGCGCCTGATGCGCTTCGAGCAGGCGGGCGAGAGCCGCGAGGTGGTGAGCCACCAGCTGGCCGGCATCGAGGACCTGATGCGGCTGACGCACGAGCAGTCCATCGCCATCCGAGACCCGGAGAGCGTCAACCGGCAGCTGGACGTGCTCTCCGCGGAGACGGAGGCCACGGACGAGACCGTGCGCCAGATGGAGCGCTTCCTCGACTTCACCGAGGAGACCTCCGCGCCCCTGCCGCACGGCGGCACCCGCGTGCGGTAGAGCGGGCACGGGCCCGGACGGGCACCTGTTCACCGTGGCACCTTGCGGCACCGGCGGGGGCCTGTGACGGAGCACGAATAGATTGACTCTCCGCCGCAGGCATCCTGTCCTGCCGCCCATGCTCCGCCGCGTTGGATTCGTCCCGTTGGTCCTGCTGTTGGTCGTGTTCGCCGGCTGCTCGCGCTGCGGGAAGGAGGCGGCCGGGCCCGCGGATTCGCCCCGGGGCGTGTCGCGCTACCTGCCGCGCACCGCGCAGGCGGCCGTCGTCATCGACGACCTGGGCACGCTGGGCGAGAAGCTGGCGCGCTTCCAGAACCTCAAGGTGGCCTCGTTCGTCGCGCAGCTGCAGAACTTCCCCTCCGCGGAGCGCTACGTGTCCGCGGTGATGCGGCAGGTGGGCGTGGACCTGCGCAGCCGCAAGGCGCTGGAGGACGCCGGCATCGACCCGAAGCGCGGCGCGGGCGCGGCCTTCTTCGGGGGCATGCAGGCGGTGTCCGTCATTGGCGTGAAGGACGCGGACAAGCTGAAGACGACCTTCGCCACCTTCGCCCGCACGCGCCTGGGCGCTTCGGAGGAGAAGGACACGAAGGTGGATGCAGGACGGTTCGTCACCTTCAACCGTCCGGGCTCCACGACGCCCATGCTGGGCATGCTCTTTCTCCCGCACGACCTGGTGCTCCTGGGCGGAGGCGCGTCGGTGGCGCGGCTGACGGAGCTGGCGGCGCTGCCGGAGGAGCAGTCCCTTGCGAAGGAGCCGGTGCTGGAGGCGTCCCTCAAGCGCCTCTCCGGCGACCGCGACTTCCACGTGTGGCTGCCGGGTGGCATGGGCCTGCTGCCCGCGGGCAGCGTGCAGGGCATCACCTTCACGGGCCACGTCGAGGAGCGCGCGGTGACGCTGCGCGCGGACGCGCCGTGGCCGGACACGCAGGCGTCGCTCGCGGCGCTGGAGCCCAAGGGCGGTGAGTCGCTCGCGGGCTGGCTGCCGCAGGACAGCTTCTTCGTGGCGCGCTTCCGCGGCGACCCGGCGCAGCTGGACGGCGTGTGGCCGTACCTGGCCGGCTCGCAGGTGACGCGCGCGGTGCAGGAGGCGGGCTTCAACGTGAAGACGGAGGTGCTGGACAACCTCAAGCCGGGCATGGTGCTCGCGCTGTCGCTGTCGCCCAACGTCAACCTGTCCTCGGGCATGCCGGACCTGGACCTGCGGCGCACCAACCCCTTCCGCTTCGTCAACCTGGTGGCGCTCGCGGAGGTGAAGGACGTGGCCAAGGGGCAGGCCACGCTGGACAAGGTGCCCGGCTTCGCGGGCGGCTTCGGCGCGAAGGTGGAGCCCACGGACGTGAGCGGCCAGAAGGCGTACCTCACGTCGTACCGCGCGGGTGAAGGCGCGCACTTCGCGCTGTCCAAGGACGGCAAGCTGCTGCTCGCGGCGCCCAAGGCGCGCCTGGAGTCCACCCTGGCCTCGTTCGCGCAGCCGGCCGGTACGGGCCCCGTGTCCGAGGACCTGAAGTCCGTGGGCAAGGACGCCGCGCTGGTGGTGCTGCTGGACCTGCGCCGGCTGGCGGACGCGGTGAAGGCGCTGCCCTCCGCCGCGTGGGGCATTGGCGGCTTCGCCATCAAGGCCACCACGGTGCGTTGGCTGGATGCCACGGACGACCTGCGCGCGGTGACGATGGCCCTGTCTCGCAAGGACAAGGCGCTGCAGGCGGAAGTCTCCCTGCGGCTCACTCCCGCGCCCGCCACCACCACGACCCCGGCCACGCCTTGATCCACGCGCGAGATGTCGTGAAGGAGTACGAGGACGGCGAGGGCTCGCGCGTGCGCGTCCTGGACGGCGTGTCGCTGGACGTGGAGGCAGGGGACTTCGTCGCGGTGGTGGGCGCTTCCGGCAGCGGCAAGTCCACGCTGCTGCACCTGCTGGGCGGCCTGGACGTGCACTACCAGGGGCAGGTGGAGGTGGGCGGCGTGAAGCTCACCGGCCTGCGCGACAAGGAGCTGGCGCGCTTCCGCAACACGCACGTGGGCTTCGTCTTCCAGTCCTTCCACCTCATCCCCAACCTGTCCGCGCTGGAGAACGTGTTGTTGCCCTCGCACTTCGGTCCGGCCACGGCGGACGGGCGCAAGCGCGCGAGCCAGCTGCTGGAGCGCGTGGGTCTGGGCTCCAAGCAGGACCGCGCGCCGGTGCGGCTGTCCGGCGGCGAGCGCCAGCGCGTGGCCATTGCCCGGGCCCTCTTCGGCGGCCCGAAGCTGCTCCTGTGCGACGAGCCCACGGGCAACCTGGACGCGGCCACCGGCGCGGGCGTCATCCAGCTCTTCCGGGAGCTGCACAAGGAAGGGCTCACGGTGCTGACCGTCACCCACGAGGAGCGCATGAGCGCGGTGGCGCGGCGGGTGCTGCGGCTCAAGGACGCGCGGCTGGTGGAGGAATCCCCCGCGTCGGAAGCCCTGGCGTCGCGAGGTGCCCCGTGAGGTTCGACGCACTGTCGCGACTGGTGAGGTTGTCCCTCGCGCGCGAACGCAAGGGCGCGTTCTTCTCCGCCTTCGGCGTGGCCATGGGCGTGGGCGCGCTGGTGTTCTTCGTGGGCCTGGGCCTGGGCGTGGGGCGCGTCATCCGCGAGCGCATCTTCCCCACCGACTCGCGGCTGGTGGACGTGGTGCCCCCGGCGGTGTCGCTGGGCCTCCTTGGCGGCGGCAAGCTGGACACGGCCGCGGTGGAGCGCCTGGCCGCGCTGCCCGGCGTGGAGACGACGTATCGGAAGATGAACGTCCGCGTGCCGGCGGTGACGCGCTACGACGGCGTCTTCTTCGGCTCGCGCCTGCGCATGGGCATGGAGGTGCTCGCGGTGGGCGTGGACCCCGGCCTGGTGCAGAAGGACGTAGGGCTGCCGGAGGCAAAGGACTTCAAGGACCCGGGGGAGGGCAAGGCCATCCCCGCGCTCATCTCCACGCGCCTGTTGGAGCTGTACAACAAGACGTTCGCGCCCGCGCGCAAGCTGCCTCAGCTGTCCGCGGAGATGCTCATCGGTTTCGCCTTCCCGGTGGAGTTCAACCGCTCCTACGTGGCGGCCACGTCCGGCGGGCCCAGCACCACGCAGCAGGCTCAGGTGGTGGGCGCGTCCGACCGGGCCATGCTCGCGGGCATCACCATCCCGCTGGACACGGCGGTGCGCATCAACCGCGCTTCCGGCGCGGACGCGGACAGCTACTCCGGCGTCACGCTGGTGGCCGCGGACCCTTCACGCGTCCCGGAACTGGTGGAGGCGGTGAAGGGGATGGGCTTTGAAATCGATGATCAGGAGCGCCGGATGGCGGAGAACGCGGGCGCGGCGGTGGCGCTCACCACGTCCGCGCTGGCGCTGCTCTCCATCCTCATCTGCGTGCTGGCCGCGGTGAACATCGCCCACGCGATGTCCTCGTCGGTGCGCGCTCGGGCGAAGGAGATTGGCGTGATGCAGGCGGTGGGGGCCTCTCGTGCGGACGTGCGCGCCATCGTGCTGGCGGAGGCCGGCGTGGTGGGCGTGCTGGGCGGCGCGGCGGGCACGGCGGCGGCGCTGGTGCTGGCCTTCATCGTGGACCGGCTCGCGAAGGGCTACCTGCCCAACTTCCCCTTCAAGCCGGAGAGCTTCTTCTCCTTCCCCGCGGCGGTGGTGCTGGGCGGGGTGCTGCTGGGCCTCGTGGCCGCGCTCGCCGGGGCGTACTTCCCCAGCCGCCGCGCCGCCGCCACGGATCCGGCGAGGACGTTGGCGGGATGAGCGGCCCTTCTCGCAAGTCGCTCCTGACCAACGTCCTGTGTTTGGGGGCGCTCGGGTGGATCTACGGGGGCGACCTCTCGGATGCCCTGCGCGCCCGGACCGAGGAGGTCTCCGCGCTCCTGACGCCGCCGTCCGCCGTGCGCGCGAGCATCGTGCTCGGGCTCGCGGGCGCGGGCCTGGTCGTGTTCCTCGCCGGACTGCTGCGCAAGAAGCCGGAGGGCTTCAAGGGCTACCGGCTCCTGCCCATCCTGCTCGTGGTGGCGCTCTTCGTGGACCTGGTGCTCGCGGAGAGCCGCACGCCGCTGGACCCGCCGGAGATGGCCTCGGTGGCACTGCAGCGCTTCCAGGGCGAGGCCCAGAAGCTGGCCACGGTGGAGTCCGTGCCTACGCGATCCCAGGTGCTACAGCCCCTGGTGGACGCGCTGGGCTCTCCGCCGTACCTGGCGCGCGGGGCGTCGGTGCCGGCCTATACACTCCAGGTGCGCACGGACTGCGAGGGCCCGGTCCGTGACGCGCCCGGCGCCCGGGCCGGCACGCTGCTCTACTGCGTGGCCCGGGACGGCAAACAGGCCTGGGTGACGCTGGTGGGGCTGCCCGCCGAGGTGCGTTTTGGTGCGCCCGCCGTGCTCTCCCAGCGGGGCGAGCCGCGCGTCGCCGTCGTGCGTGCACAGATCCCCGCGGATCCCGAGGAAAATGATGTCCTGCCGGGCATTGACCTGGAGATCCCCATCGTGGATGGGGGCGCGGCGACGTCCCCTTTGCCCTGAGTCGGGGTCGCCTGGGGAGCAAGCGGGCGGAAATAGGTCCGCGCGCGCGGTTGACCCTGCGGAGCCGCGATCGATAGGCTCCCTGCAAGGACTCGACCCCCACACACAGTGACGACCTCTCAACCGAAGCGGCAACCCATCCCGTTCGGGAAGTATCTCCTCCTGGACCGCGTCAACATCGGCGGCATGGCGGAGGTCTGGCGTGGCAAACAGTTCGGCGCCAGTGGCTTCGAGCGACTTGTCGCCATCAAGCGCATCCTGCCGAACATCGCCGAAGATGAAGAATTCATCTCGATGTTCATCGATGAGGCGAAGATCAGCGTCCAGCTGACCCACGCCAACATCGCGCAGATCTACGAGCTGGGGCAGATCGCCAGCAGCTACTTCATTTCGATGGAGTACATCCCCGGCAAGGACATGCGGGCCATCTTCGACCGCTGTCGGAAGAAGGGTGAGCCCGCGCCGGTGCCGCTGGTCGCCTTCTGCGTGGCGAAGATGTGCGAGGGCCTGGACTACGCCCACCGCAAGAAGGACGGGATGGGGCGCGAGCTCAACATCGTCCACCGCGACATCTCGCCGCAGAACGTGCTCGTGTCCTTCGAGGGCGAGGTCAAGGTCATCGACTTCGGCATCGCGAAGGCGGCGGGCAAGGCGACCAAGACGCAGGCCGGCATTCTCAAGGGCAAGTTCGGCTACATGAGCCCGGAGCAGATCCGCGGCCTGCCGTTGGATCGCCGCTCGGACGTGTTCGCCATCGGCGTGTGCCTCTACGAGATGCTCACCGGCGAGCGCCTCTTCGTGGGCGACAGCGACTTCTCCGTGCTGGAGAAGGTGCGCAAGGCGGAGGTGCCGTCGCCGTCCACGTACAACCGGCGCATCCCGGAGGCGCTGGAGCGCATCGTCCTCAAGTCGCTCGCGAAGGACGTGGAGGAGCGCTACCAGTACGCCAGCGAGCTGGGCGACGACCTGCAGCGCTTCCTGCTGACGAGCGACTCCATCTTCGGCCGCAAGGACCTCATGCAGTACATGAAGTCCACGTTCGCCGAAGAGGTGGAGCGCGAGAAGCAGCGCCTGGCCGAGTACGCGGACATCCGCGCGCCGGACGGCATGCTCGCGGCCATCGAGGCGGGCTACAGCGGCCCGTCCCCGGTGCCCACGCAGAGCATGACCAACATCCCCGCGGTGGCGCCCTCCGCGCCCGCCGTGGAGCCCGTGTCCGCGCCGCCGCCGCGCGCCTCCAACTCCGGCGCCAACCCGCAGGGGGCACGCCGTTCGCCCACGCTCGCGGCGCTGCCCAAGCTGACCGCCGCGCCCGCCGCGCCCTCGCCCAAGGAGGACGAGGAGCTGGCGACGCAGATGGTGGACCGCGACGCTGTCTTCAACGACTCGCCGGAGCCCACCACCCAGCCGGGCGCCGCCATTGGCCGCGCCGTCACGCCGCTGGAGTCCCCGGCCGCGCCCGACGACGACGACGGAGAGGACGTGGCGGGCCGCACCGCCGTCATCCCGCCGCTCTCGTCGCTGCCCCAGCCGCCGGCGCCGCCGCGCCTGTCGCAGAACAGCGCGCCGGTGCTGAGCGCCGCGCCGCCGCGTCCGTCGCTGACCAACGTGCCCACGCTGATGGCCAACGACGGGCCCATGCCCCGTCCGACGCCGAACCGGGGCAACGACGGTCCGCCGCAGCGACTCCACCGGCCGGACCCGCCGCCGGAACCGTTGCCGCGTCCGCCCGCCCCCCCCGTCCTCAACAACGGGAACGCGCCGCGTCCGCCCGCGAAGGAAGGCCGCCAGAGGAACGCGCCCGAGCAGGAGGCTCCTGCCCGGGGCCTGGGCATCAAGGGCATGGACAAGCGCCTGCTCTACGGCGCCGTGGGTCTGGCGTCGCTGTTCCTGCTGGTGGGCGTGGCCCTGGTCTTCTCCCCGAGCAAGCCCGCGCAGGGCTACGTGATGGTGGAGCTCAAGACGCTGGAGGCGAAGGACATCGCGATGGTGTCCATCAACGCGGGGCCTCCGGAGAAGTTCCCCCCCAACGGCTTCGCCCTCAAGCCCATGTCCGTGGGCAACGTGCTGGTGGTGGTGACCGCTCCGGGCTACGAGGCCTTCAACCAGTCCGCCATGGTGTCCGAGGGCACCAACGCCACGCAGGTGCCGGTGGTCCTCAAGAAGCAGGCGCGCTCGGTGGTCGTGGTCTTCAAGACCCAGCCGGAAGACGCCGAGGTGAAGATCGACAACCAGGTCGCCCGGAAGCAGGGCGTTCGCGAGCAGGTGCTCCGGGACTTCTCGCTCAGCAACGACGCCCCGCTGGTGGAGGTCACCGCCGCCGGCTACGTGCCCTTCGTCAAGAAGATGGCCGTGAACAACAACGGCCTGGACGTGGTGGCGAACCTGGAGCGCGCGCCCGTGGAGGTTCGGGTCGAGTCCACGCCCGAGGGCGCGGCCATCTTCCAAGGCAAGCAGGACCTGGGCTTCGTCACGCCGGCCACCATCCGGGTGCCGTGGGGCACGCGTGAGCTCACGCTGAAGGCGAAATGCCACTCGGACGAGGACGTATCCGTGGGCACGCCGTCCCCGGCGGGTTCCACGGTCAAGGTGGATGCAACCCTGAAGAAGCAGGCGCGCTGCCGCGATTAGCGGCACCGCGGTCCTGACACTTAAGAGGTAGCCTGGGGGTCCTCCCCCCGGATGTCCCTGGGGGGAGCGGCGCCGGAGGGATGTCCGTGACGAAGGTGCGTAAGGTGAACAAGGCGGATCCGCTGGCGGATCTGCCCCGGTGGGCGCAGCAGCTGGCGCGCAAGTACTACACGAAGACGGTCAGCACCTTCCTGCTGTACGGGGCCGTGCGCGACCTGCAGCCGCTGCAGCTGGAGGACGGCGGGCGCGGCTTCGGGACGCTCAAGACGTTCCTTTCGGAAGAGCTGTTCGGCGGGCGCGACCACGTCCTCTTCTACGACCGCTCGTCGGGCATCCGCTCGGCGACGCCGGAGACGCAGAAGGACCTGGCGCGGGCCATGACGGGTTACGACGCCATGTACGGCACGGACTACGCCAAGGTCATGCCGCGCGACCCGGGCCGGGCGCTGCAGATCCTGGAGAACTTCCTGCGCATGCGCCTGAGCGAGGGCCGCTCGATGGCGCTCATCATCGACTACGCGGAGACGCTGGTGCCCGGCGGGGAGATGAGCCACCTGTCCGCGGAGGACCGCTTCGTGGTGGCCACGCTGGACAAGTGGGCGCACGACCCGCAGTTCCTGGCCGGCGACGTGTCCGTGGTGCTGCTGGCGGAGAACCTGTCGGACGTGTCGCCGCGCATCAGCCGCAATCCGTACGTGGCGCCCATCGAGCTGCCGCTGCCCACGGAGGAGGAGCGCCTGGAGTACGTGCGCTCCAAGCTGGAGGGCAAGAAGCTCCAGTCGGTGTCGGAGGTGCCGGTCGCGGGCCTGGCGAAGATGACTGCGGGCCTGTCGCGCATCAACCTGGATCGCGTGCTGACGGAGGCGCTGGAGCGGGAGGTGCGCATCACGCCGGAGCTGCTCAAGGAGAAGAAGAAGGAGCTCATCCAGGCGGAGTGCCACGGCCTGCTGGAGTTCATCGAGCCCGCGCACACGCTGGACGCGGTGGCGGGGCACGCCCCCGCCAAGCAGATGCTGCGGCAGGCGGCGTCCGCGCTGAAGAAGGGCCGCATCGAGGTCATGCCCATGGGCTACCTGGTGAGCGGGCCGGTGGGCACGGGCAAGACGTTCATGGTGAGCTGCTTCGCCGGGGAGATTGGCATCCCGGTGGTGAAGTTCCTGAACTTCCGCAGCCAGTGGCAGGGCGTGACGGAATCGAACCTGGAGAAGATCTTCAACCTGCTGAAGGCCCTGTGGCCGGTGGCGGTGATGGTCGACGAGGCGGACACCTTCCTCGGCAACCGCGACTCCGGCGGGGACTCCGGCACGAGCAGCCGCATCTTCGGCTCCATCGCGTCCTTCATGGGCAACACGCAGTACCGCGGCAAGATTGTCTGGTTCCTGCTGACGGCGCGGCCGGACCTGCTGCCCATCGACTTGAAGCGCCAGGGCCGCGCGGAAGAGCACCTCGCGCTCTTCTATCCGCAGACGGATGAAGAGCGGAACGAGCTGTTCCAGGCGATGAGCAAGAAGACCGGCGTGTCGGTGGAGGGCGTGGAGTCCTTCGCCGCGCTCATCCCCGGCGGCGTGCGCGCCTTCAGCGGCGCGGACATCGAGGCGGTGATGGTGCGCTCGAAGTTCCGCGCGCTGGCGGACGGACGTGACCAGGTGACGAAGGACGACCTGGCCGCGGTGCTGGCGGACTTCGTGCCGCCCAGCTACCCGCTGGAGATTGAAATGCAGAACCTGGTGGCGGTGCAGGAGTGCACCAGCCGGGCGCTGCTGCCGGAGAACTTCCGCAAGCTGGACCGCGACTTCATCAGCAAGCGCGTGCGGGAGCTGAAGATGCTCCTCGAAGAGCAGTAGACGTCGTCAGCCCACGGTGACGGGGACGCCCAGGTGCGGGTCCTGGAGCGTCTCCACCACCGCGATGCGGTCGCCCACGGCGAGCGCGTCATGCAGGACGAGGATGTCCTCGTTCGCGTGACGGATGCAGCCGTGGGACACGTCGCCCCCGAGCAGGGCAGGGGCGCTGGTGCCATGCAGCTCCTCGCCGCTGCGGCGGCCATCCGCCCAGGACAGGTCCAGCAGCCGCGCGCCGAACACGTGCCGGTCGTTCCACAGCCGCGCGCCCGCGTTCTCGGTGGCCACCTGATCCAACTTCGCGCGGACGACCTTGAGTCCAGGGTGCGTGGGCGTGGCGGCGGTGCCCACCGCGTTGGGGAAGATGTCCACGAGCTTCCCCTCCGGGTCGAAGAGGAACGTACGGTGCTCGCGCAGCGCGATGACCACGCGCACGGGCTGGCCCGCGTAGAATGGAGAGGGCAGGGCGCGCGACTGTCCCCGTGAGCCCGGAGCCGGAGCGAGCGCCTCCAGGGCCTTCAGCGTGGCGGTGTCGAGCACGCCGCTGGAACGCAGGCCGGCATGCACCTGGAAGTTGCGGAGCGCACGGGCCGTGTCCGGGCCGTAGCGTCCGTCCGCGCCGCCGTACAGCGCGAACCCCATGTCCATGAGCGCGCCCTGCACCGCGCGCAGCCCGTCGCCCTTCGAGCCCGTTCCGAGCACCGTCACGCCGGACGCCACCTCCGTGAGCTGAGGCGACCCCGCGAAGCGCGGATGCTCCAGTCCGCCTGCCACCGGAACCGCCGCGCCCGCGAAGTCGACCGGAGGCTCCATGACGCCCAGGCCCCCAGCCGTCACCGCACGCGTCGCCTCTTCGGCTCGCGCGACGAGGGTTGCCGCCGTTCCTGCCACGATGTCGCGTGCACGCTTCTCAGGGCCGGACACTCCGTCGGACGGTGGGGCGAGGGAAAGCCCTCGCGGTACCGGACCGGGCCCGCTGAAGCGCGTCAGCGAGTTGCCTCCGGAGACCGTCCTGTCCCCCGGACGTTCGACTCCACGGGGCAGGACGGACAGGGCCGGCGCGGATTCGCTCGCGCCAGGCGTTTCAGAGGCAAGAAGCGGTGACTCTCGAAGCAGTGCGGATGCGAGCATGGCGCCGGGGACTGCAAGGTCCCGGCCGTCGCGCCATGCCCCTGTGCCGCTACGGCGCGCTCAGCGACAGCAGCTTGCCGGTGGGGACCGTGCGGTGGTCCTTGATGTGGTTCCACTTCATGATGTCCTCGACGGACACGTTGTAGCGCTGCGACACCGACCAGAGCGTCTCGCCCTCGGCCAGCGTGTGCACCTTGCCCTTGGGGCCCACGGGCGCCTGGCTCGCCACGGCGGTGGCCACCACGATGGTGCCGCCGCGCTCCTCCACCTTCGCCGGCGCCGCGCCCTTGGACTCCGGCGGCCACACCGCGAGCAGCGTGCCCAGTGACAGCGTGCGGTTGCGCTTGGGCAGGTTGTTCCACTTCTTCAGGTCGTCCACCGACACCTGGAAGCGGTTGGCGATGAGCCACAGGCTGTCGCCCTCCTGCACGCCGTACGTCACGCGCGTCTTGCCATCCACCTTCTCCGTCTTCACCGGACCCGCCGCCACGGGGCCGCGGGGCGTGCCCGCCGGGACCTCGTCCTCCGGCCGCGTCGCCACCACGCCGCTGCGCCGCGCCTGCGCCACCTTCGACGCCAGCGCGCCGCTGATGCCCGCGTCGCCGCTGCCACCCCGGCCGCTCGCCGGCACCGGAATCACCAGTTCCGCGCGCACCTTCAGCACCCGCGCGCTCTTCAGCCGGTTCATCTGGAGGATGGCCTCCGGCGCCGTGCCGTACTTCTGGGCAATCTGCGACAGCGTGTCGCCCTTCTTCACCGTGTGCACCCGGAACGTCAGCCGGTCCGCGGGCGACAGCTTCTTGAAGTTCTCCGCGAAGAGCGTCGTGGTGCCGCGCGGCAGCTTCAGGGTGTAGGGCTTCGAGGCCGTCGCCGGAGGCGTGCACCAGCGCTTGAGCTCCGGGTTCAGCTCCTGCACGTCCGCCACGCTCACCCCGGCCGAGCGCGCCACCACGTCCAGGTCCGTGGCGTCCGTGAGCTTCACCTCGTCGTATTCCAGCGTGGACTCGTACTGGAACTCCTCCTCGGAGAAGCCGAACGCGGTGGGGTTCTTCGCCACCAGCGCCGCGGCGATGAGCTTGGGCACGTAGTGCTTCGTCTCCTTCGCCAGCCCGGGCTCCTCCGCCAGCACCCAGAAGTCGTTCGTCCCGTAGCGCGTCACCATCTTGCGCACCCGGTACGAGCCCGTGTTGTAGCCCGCCCACGCCAGGTACCAGTGGCCCAGCTCGCCGTAGAGGTCCTTCAGGTATGCCGCCGCCGCGTGCGTGGCCTTGATGGGGTCACGCCGCTCGTCCACCCAGAAGTCCTGCTTGAGGCCGTACTGCTTGCCCGTGCTGGAGATGAACTGCCACGGCCCGGCCGCGTGCGCCCACGAGTACGCGTTCGCGGAGAAGCCGCTCTCGATCATCGCCAGGTACACCGTGTCCCGGGGCAGGCCCTTCGACTCCAGGATGGGCTGCATCACCGGCAGGTAGCGCGTGGAGCGCGCCATCCACTTGCGGAACCACTTGCGGCCGGGGCCCTGGAAGAACTGGACGTACTCGGCCACCCGCGGCTGCATGTCGACCGGGATGTCGTAGCGGTCCTTCACCTGCGAAATATCGAAGCTCGCCAGGTCGGTGATGCGCGCCAGCGGCGGGGCGGTGTCGTCCTCGCGGAAGGTGGGCTCCTCCAGCGCGTCCAACATTCGCAGCCGCAACGGGTTCGTCAGGCCCAGCCGGCGCAGCGACTGCATCATCTCCGCGTTCGGCTTCGCCTCCGGGTCCAACGTCGCGCCCTCCAGCGCGCGCAGCTCCTCCAACTCGGCGGACTCGTTCTCCACCTCCTCCGTCTCCTCGCCTTCCTCCATGGGAGCAGGGGGCGTGGCCAGGCTGCCGTCCGCCGTCAGCGAGGGGGCCTGCGAGGGGGGCACCGCACGCACGCCGGGCGGCGGCACCGGTGACGGCGCCACGCCCTGCGAGGAGGGAACCGAGGCCAGGGCAAGCAGGAGCAGAGAAAGCGGCATGGGAACGCCAGGCGAGGTCGCCCAGAAGCAGGCGAAGCCCGCAGTATTCGCCAGCTTTCTTGACAGTCAAACAACAAGTCGCCCGGTACGCCCTCGGGAAGCACCCACCGTAGGGGCGAGCGACCCTATTTCGCCGGTGGCTCGCCTGTCTGCCCGCTCTTTCCCGTTCCGCCATGGCCGGGGCCGAGGATGCGAGGCAGGTACGTGGCGAAGTCGAAGTGCGGCGAGTTCTCCGTGTTGTGGCAGGTGACGCACACGGCCTGTCCCGGCTTGCCCACGATGGTCGCGGGGCTCGGCGAGTCCACGTGCTTGGAGCCCGGACCGTGGCAGCTCTCGCAGCCCACGTCCTCGCGGCCCGCTACCTTGTCCAGACGGCACACGCCGCCGGGCTTCTGCCAGCCGGTGACGTGACAGCCCACGCAGTTGAGGTGGTGCTGCTTGCCCACCTCTTCCAGCGTCTCCCACGCGTGGTGGTGCTTCGTGCGCTCCCACACTCCGGTCGCGTCCGGGTGGCAGTCCGCGCACACCGCACTGCCGACGAAGCCCGCCTGGCCCTTCTCCGGAAGAGGGCAGTCCTGGCCGTGCGCCTTCGCCCACGCGAGGTTCAGCTGGCCCACGTCCGCGTCGTACGCCTTCACCAGCGCCTGCGTGTCCGGCGCGCTGGGCAGGTTCGACTCCAGCGGCAGGAAGCGCAGCGCGAAGCCGTTGACGTCCGCGGCCGGCGCGGGCGGCGCGGAGAGGAAGCCCTGCTTGCGCGCCGCGAGCTCGTCGCGCTTGCCCTGCTTCAGCGTCTTCAACTTCGGGTCGATGCCGGGCAGGGCGATCTCCTTGTCCAGGAGCGCGATGCGCTGCTCCAGCGCCGTCACTTCCCGCTCCACGTCCCCCTGCGAGCGCTGCGGCGTGAAGGGCCCCTTCGCCGGCGCGTACGTCAGGTCCACGCGCAAGAGCGAGCGTCCCTTGCTCTGCACCGCCACCACCGGCACGTCGGAGCGCACCAGCCGGTTCTCCTCCGCGGAGAACTCACTGGCGCTGTGCGTGGCGACCACCAGGTTCGCGGCCAGGCCCGGCAACGCGGCGGCGGCCTGCGCGGCCTCCAGCGGCTGGTCCAACAGGCCCACCACGAAGTCAGCGCCCTGCTCGCGCGCCTGCTGGCTCGCCTTCACCAGCGCTTCGCCGGAAGCCGCCGCCACCACGCCCACCTTGCGCGTCCCGGCGTCCAGCACCTTCACGCCGCCCGTCGGAATCTCCGGCAGCCCCAGGCCCTGACGGAAGGCCGCGCCTCGCGTGTCGTCCAGCTCGCCCGTGGCGCGCGCGGCGATGCCCATGGTGCGGAACGCGTCCGCGAGCGCCTTCGCCTTGCGCTCCTCCTGCGGCACCTGATCCGCCTTGAGGTGCGTCTCCCCGAAGAGGCTGTTGCCGCCGTCGATGTACAGCACCGGCTGGCCGCCCTGACGCGCCTGCTGCACCTGGAACGCCGCCCGGCCGATGCCGCCGCGCATGTTCTCGCTGCAGCCGCACGGGCCCAGGTATCCACGCGTGTCGGCGGAGATGAACAGCACGGCGCCCGGAGGCGCGGCGGGAGGAGGGGAGGAGGCTTGCTGCTGCCCGGGAGCACTGCCCGCGCCGCTCTCCGGGGCGCGCGGCTCCTGGCGTCTGCATCCGGTGAGAAGCGCGCTCACGAGCACCGCGAGGACGGCCGCGCGCATCGTCATCACCAGAGGATGCTCTGCACCAGTTCGTCGATCTTCTCGCCCATCGCCTCCAGGCCATTCACCTTGGAGAGCGAGCCATCCGCGCCCACCTGCTCGGCCAGCTTCGACAGCTCGTCGTCCGGCAGGCTGGAGAACAACACGATGGGGATGTCCTGCGTGTTGTACTCGTTCTTCAGCGTGCGGCAGATGTCCGTGCCCTTCGCCTCGGGCATGTGGATGTCCGTGAGGATGAGATCCGGCCGCCAGCTCTGAAGCGTTTTCTCAAACTCCATGAGCGTGGAGGTGGCCACGACCTCATAGCCCCGGGCCTCCAGGACAGCCTTCTCCATGGCGAGGGTGATCTCGCTGTCGTCAATGAGGAGGATTCTTCGCTTCTCTTCGGACACGGCGACCTTCCTTGGGGGTCGGTTCTAGCCCACCACCCAGCGGCGCACCAATGCTTTCCCGTGTTGCGTTCCAGCACGGGTTTTCTGTCCCCGACCCCGGGCTTCCCAGCGGCCGGGCGGGCTCGGAAACACCCACCGTCTTTCCCGGACAACCGACCGCACACGGAGTATGGAGGCGCCCATGAAGCGCCATGCCTCCCGGGTCCTGGTGGCCCTCCTTCTCCTGGGGTGCGTCCTCGGGGGCCTCCCCGTCCTGGCCCTCAACAACGGCCTGGGGCAGGTCCCCCAGGACCTGGACCGCACGTCGCCGCGCGCCACGGCGCAGGGCTTCCTGGACGCGGTGCATCGCGGGGAGTACGCCCGCGCCGCCCACTACCTGTACCTGGACCATCTTCCGGCGGCCGAGCAGCCCGCGCAGGGCGCCCAGCTGGCGCGGAAGCTGAAGTTCGTCCTGGACCGGGAGCTGTCGGTGGACACGTCCGCCCTGCCGAAGACGCCGGAGGGCGAGCCCCCCAACTCACGCTTCGCATCGCTGGGGGCCATCCCGCTCAAGGGCGAGAGCGTGCCCATCCGGCTGCAGCGCTTCACCGTGGATGGCACGCCCATCTGGGTGGTGGCGGAGTCCACCGTGAAGATGGTGGACCCGCTCTTCGAGGAGTACGGCCCGCTGCTCACCGAAACGCTCCCGGCCGTCTTCTTCGACCGCACGGTGCTGGGGCTGGAGCCGTGGCAGTGGCTGGGGCTCGTGGCGACGCTCCTGAGCGCGTGGATCCTCTCCTATCTCCTGGAGAAGCTCCTGCTGGCCGCCGCGCTGCGGGTGGCGCGCTGGACGCGCATCTCCTGGGACGACCAGATTGTCAGCGCGGGCCGGGGGCCTCTGCGGCTGCCCTTCTTCGCCATCCTCCTGGCGCTGGGCACCTCGTTCCTGCTCCTGCCTCCCAAGCTGAAGCTGCTGAGCGACCGGGTGGCCTACTCGCTCACCATCGTCGCGGTGGCGTGGTTCATCCTGCGCTTCCTCCGCGTGTCGGAGGCCTACGTCCAGAGCCGCGTCACCTCCGAGTCCAGCGTCCACCCCCGCGCGCGCTCGCTGCGCACGCAGCTGGCCGTGCTGCGCGCCGTCTTCGAGGTGGCCACCTACGTCATCGCCGCCGCGCTGCTGCTCATGCAGTTCGAGGTGGTGCGCAACGTGGGCGTGTCGCTGCTGGCCTCCGCCGGTATCGCCGGCCTCGCCATCGGTCTCGCCGCGCAGAAGTCGCTGTCCTCGCTGCTCGCCGGCATCCAGCTGTCCATCACCCAGCCCGTCAGCATTGGCGACAACGTGCTGGTGGAGGGCGAGTTCGGCACGGTGGAGGAGATCACCCTCACGTACGTCGTGCTGCGCATCTGGGACCAGCGGCGCATGGTCATCCCCATCAACCAGTTCCTGGACAAGCCGTTCCAGAACTGGAGCAAGGGGAGCCCGGAGATCATGGGCACCGTCATCCTCCAGGTGGACTACATGGCGGACATCGACGCGCTGCGCGCGGAGCTGGACCGCATCCTCGCCAACGAGGGCAAGGCCCTGTGGGATGGCCGGGTGAAGACGCTGGTCGTCTTCGACGTGATGGACAAGACCCTCACCGTGCGCGCCCTGGTGAGCGCGGCCAACTCCAGCAAGCTGGGCGACCTGCGCTTCCTCGTGCGCGAGCGGCTGGTCGTCTTCCTGCGCTCGAAGCCCCACTGGCTGCCCATGGTGCGCAGCGAATCCCGCCCCGCGCAGCCCCCGCCCTCTCGGGATGACCAGGAGGAGGCCACCCAGGGCGCTCCGGAGCCCCGGTCCTGAAGAAGAGCGCCTGTGAGAGCCCCAGGGAAAACGGGCACTTGCACGGACGCTCGCCGCGCGATGAATATGTCGACCCACGCGGCGTAAGACGCCCGTAAGAGCATTCGCACCCAAGCTGGGGAGTCCAACAGATGAAGCGTCCTGTCACCTTGTGCGGAGCCCTGGCGCTCCTGGCCGTCGCCGCGCCGCTCACCGCGAGCGCCCAGGAGCGGGGCCGCACCGACGGGCCTGAAGAGTCGGAGTACGGCACCGGGGGCTACGGCGACAACCGCCGGGGCGTGTCGCTCCAGTTCGACTGGGGCGCGGCCATCAACTCCGGTGAGAACCCCCCGGGCGCGCCGGAAGGTCCGCCGCTGTTCGTGGGCGCCACCGTGTCCCTCTGGGGTGATGACTGGTACCGCCTGGATGTCAGCGGCGGCTACGTCTTCGACGGCGGGCGCTTCATCGGCAACGTGGGCCCCACCTTCCGCAGCTGGGGCTGGCCGGTGTCCTTCACCCTCGGCCTCAAGGCGGGCGCCATCGTCATCCCGGAGGGCGAGGGCCTGCGCTTCGCCATCTCGCCGCAGGTGGGCGCGGAGATCTTCCTGGACCGCCGCGACCGCGTGCTCATGGGACTGCACTACTCGCCGGACATCCCCATCGGGGGAGGAGGAGTCACGAACCGGTTGTTCATGAACGTCGGATACCGGTTCTGACGGAAACGCCATGATCGCTCAACTGCTCGCCGCCGCTGTCGCGTTGACCACGGCCCAGGCGCCTCGCGCCGCCTCGCCGTCCGTGGCACTGCCGTTCCCGTCGGGGGACGTGCAGACCTACAACATCATCCAGTGGGACCCGAACCAGCTGCCGCGCATCTATGAGCGGTCGGACCAGCTCCCGCTCACCGACGAGGAGCTGACCAAGCTGTCGCAGGCCGGCTTCGAGCCCGCGCAGCTGGTGAAGATGATTGAAGAGCGCCGCTGCGCCTGCGACGCGAGCGCGGACGGCCTCATCCGCCTGAAGAAGGCGGGCGTGGACAAGACGGTGCTGGCGGCGGTGTCGCGCCACGGCCTGGCGCCCAACCGGCAGCTGGACATCCTGGTGACGCTGGACTTCACCGGGGAGAGCCGCACCGCGCGCGAGGCGTTCCTCTACTTCTTCGTGGACGACGGGGACATCACCCGCGTGTTCTCCGCGAACCTCCCGGAGCTGCTGCAGCGCCGCAACAGCCACGAGACCATGGTGGACCGCAGCGACATCATGGTGGCGCGCACCGTGCGCCGCATCCAGCTCGCGGGCCACGTGCCGCTCAAGACGTACGGCGCGCACCGAGTGATGGTGGCCGCCAGCGCCAGCCCCACGCTCACGCACCCCTCTCAGCTCACCCCGCAGGAGCGCGCGAAGGCGCAGACGTACACCTTCGACTATCCGCGCGCGTCCTTGCAGAGCCTCTGCCGCCTGACGGCCGGCTACCGCCGCGACGCGGTGCTTGCCTACAAGTGGAACTTCGAAGGCAGCCGCTTCGAATGCGAATGGAACTAGGAGTCGACCCGACCATGAACACCCGCCGCCTGTTGCTGTCCGCCCTCGTCGCCGTGTCGCTTGCCGGCTGTGGAGGCTCCCGCGCCTTCACGCGCGGCACCTACGAGGACCCCAACACCATCGAGATGCTGGGCGACCGCTTCAACGAGAACGACCTGCAGCTCATCGCGAAGAAGATGGCCGAGTCGCTCGCCAACGCCCCGCGCTTCGCTCAAGCCCCGCCGCAGGGCGCGGCCCTGCCCATCGTCCTCGTGGGCAAGCTGCGCAACAGCACCAGTGAGCACATCGACATGCGCTCGCTGGGGGACAAGATCCAGACGGCGCTCGCGCAGACGGGCCGCTTCGCGCTGGTGGACCAGCAGGCTCGCCAGGACATCGCGGAGGAGTACGAGTACCAGCAGTCCGGCTACGTGAACCCGAACGCCGCCAAGGCCCCGGGCCAGCAGGCGTCGGTGGACTTCCTGATGACGGGCGACCTCGCCTCCATCATCCAGGAGGTCGGCCGCGACAAGCTCGTCTATTACAAGATGACGGCGAAGCTGAACGACGTGCGCACCGGCACCATCGCGTGGACGGACGAGAAGCAGATCCGCAAGAAGTTCGAGAAGCAGGGCGTGAGCTGGTAGCCGTCCGCCGTGGCCAACCTCCCCGACATCGCATCCCAGGCCCCGCGCGTCCCCGCCGCTTCCTCGGCGGGGGGGCGTTGGGGCCTGTTGTTCATCGTGGCCATGAGCGCCCTGAGCGTCCTGGGCACGGGCTGCGCCAGCGACTACGTGGCGCGCACGGCCTCCGCGCGCTCCGCGTACCAGTCCTCCGACTATCAGCGCGCCCTGAGTGAGCTGGACGGCGAGCAGAAGGAGGCCCCCGAGCGCGACCAGCTCCTGTTGCTGTTGGACAAGGGCATGGTGCTGCACGCGGCCGGGCAGTGGGAGGAGAGCACGAAGGTGCTGGCCCAGGCGGATGACCTCATGTCGCAGCTGGACATCACCTCCGTGAGCGAAGAGGCCGGGGTGCTGCTCAGCAATGAGCGGCGCCGCGCCTACCGCGGGGAGGACTTCGAGAAGCTGATGATCTCCGTCCTCCAGGCGCTCAACTACGCGGAGCTGAACCGCGACGAGGACGCGCTCGTGGAGGTCCGCCGGGTCAACGAGCGCATCGAGAAGATGATCACCGAGGAGAAGAAGCCGTACGAGCAGCTCGCCATCGCGCGCTACCTGGGCGGCGTGCTGTACGAGGACCAGCGCGAATGGGACTCGGCCTTCATCGACTACATGAAGGCGTATGAGCTGGAGCCCCGGCTGGGCGGGCTGGTGGAGCCCCTGTTGCGGCTGGCGAAGAAGACGGGCCGTGACGACGCCTACGAGACGCTCTCCCAGAAGTTCCCGAACGTGGCGCACGGCGCGGTGGGCCCCGGTGAAGGGCAGCTCGTCGTGGTGGTGGAGGCGGGCCTGTCGCCGCAGAAGGAGCGGGCATCGCGCGACTACGGCGACTCCGGGGACCTGATTGAAGTGCCCGTGTACCGGGACCGCGGCGGCACACCGCCAGTGCGCGTATCGGTGGAGAACCAGGCGGAGCAGGCAGTGACGGTGACGTCGCTGTCGCGCGTGGCCCAGGTGCACCTGAACGACCGCATTGGCCGCATGCTGGCGAAGCAGCTCGCGGGCGCGGTGGCGAAGGCGGGCGTGGCCGCGGGTGTGGGCGCGCTCACGAAGAGCAAGGAGCTGGGCGTGCTCACCTTCCTGGTCCTCAACGCGGGCAACCAGGCGGACCTGCGCTCCTGGCTTTCACTGCCGGCGGAGTTCCAGGTGGCGCGCTTCCGGCTTCCTCCGGGAAAGCACACCGTCCAGGTGGATGCACCGGGCCGGCCCACCACACACCTGGTGGAGGTGAAGCCGGGACGGGTGGAGGTGCTGGTGGTGCGAAGCTACTGACTGCGTCGTTTTGGGAGTAGGGTGCGCGCCCCATGTCGCCGGTCGTAGCCGAAGTCCTCCTGTACTCCTTCATCGTCGTGGCGAGCGCGCTGGCCGGGGCGGGCGTGGTCATCTTCAATGACCGCTCCACGCGGCTCGTGACGTTCCTGGCCTTCGCGGCGGGCGTGATGTTCGGCGCGGCCTTCTTCCACATGCTCCCGGAGGCGTACGAGGGCGGCGGCTGGTGGGCCTTCGCGCTCGTGCCCATGGGCTTCCTTTTCGTGCTGGTGCTGGAGCGCTACCTCGTGGCCCACGCCTGCGAGGAGCCGCCAGACTGCGCGGAGCACGTGCACGGCCACGCGCTGGGCCTCAGTGCGTTCCTGGGCCTGTCCACGCACACGCTCTTCGACGGCATCGCGCTGGGCTCCTCGGTGAAGGAGGGCGTGGGCGCCATGGCGCTGCTGGCCATCACCGCGCACAAGATTCCCTCGTCGCTGTCGCTCGCGTCCATCCTCCAGGCGGAGGGCAAGAAGCGCGGCACCATCCTGGCGTACACCGCGCTGTATGGCCTGATGGTGCCGGTGGGCGCGGTGCTCTACTTCGGCTTCGACGCGGTGCTGAGCTTCCAGTCGCTGGCGCCCAAGGCCCTGGCCTTCTCCGCCGGCACCTTCCTCTACATCGCCGTGTCGGACCTGCTGCCGCACGTGAACAAGCACGGCAGGGACAAGCCCGGGCGCAACCTGGTGGCATTGGCAGCCGGGTTGCTGGTGATGTTCGTGCTCGCGCGCGTCCTGGGACACACGGAGCACTGACGGCACCATGGAACGACGCAAGGACTGGTACGAGCACCCGGAGTACTACGAGGCCATCTTCGGCACGGACACCGTGCGCGAGGCGGACTTCCTCCAGGAGCTGAGCCGGCGCTTCGGCACGGGAGGCAACCAGTGGCTGGAGCCCGCGTGCGGCGCGGGCCGGCTGGTGGAGGAGGCCGCGAGCCGGGGCCTGAAGGTCGCGGGCTATGACTTGTCGGAGGCCATGCTCGCGCACGCGCGCAAGCGCCTGTCCCCCGCGGAGCGCCGCCGCGTGAAGCTGGCCCAGGCGCGCATGGAGGACTTCTTTGATCCGGCGCTGGAAGGGCGCGTGGACCTGGCCCACACGCTGGTCTCCACCTTCCGCTACCTGGACAGCGAGAAGGCCGCGGTGGAGCACCTCACCGGCACCCGCCGCCTGCTCAAGCCGGACGGCATCTACGTGCTGGGCTTCCACCTCACGGACTACGCGCGCTCCGGCCCTGAGCACGAGCGCTGGGTGGGGCAGGTGGGCGCGGACAAGGTCGTGTGCAACACGCACGAGGGCCTGCCGGAGCAGCGCCTGCGCCGCTCGCCCATGCGCAACCGCCTGCGCGTCACCGGCCCGGACAAGGACTGGCTCATCGAGACGACGTGGTTCTTCCGCACGTACGACGAGGCCCAGGTGAAGCGCCTGTTCCGCAAGTCCGGCCTGCGCGCCGCGGCCACGTTCGACTTCGACTACGACCTGGACTCGCCCGTGGGCCGCGGCAGCCCGCGCCTGGACCGCGTGTTCGTGCTGAAGCGGGACACGTCCTCCAAGGCCTGACTGGTATGGAATGACCCGGCTGCCCGCCCGTTCAGAAGGCGCGGTCCGTCAGGCATTGGGGCTCAAACGTCAGGGTTTGCGTCCTGTCCGGACGCGCTCGCGTTCCAGCGGGACGCAGGTTGAGCGGGATGTTCATCGTGACCCCGCGAAATCATTGGACTCACCCTGTTGGCACGGCAGCCGCAATGCGTCCCGCCCATACGCCGGCAACGGCGTGTACCGCATCCAGATGCACCCGGAGCGCGGAAGGAGGGGCCGCTCCTTCCGCGCTCTCCATCTGAATCCGCACCTCCCCGTCATCTCCGATAGAGTCCGCGTCTGCTTTTTGGACGGCTTCGCCGGTCGGCGGTGGCGCGGCTTCCGCACGGGAGGCGATGGGGATGCAAGACGAGTTGGCGCAGCTCATGGCTGCGCTCAGGGATTCCAGGGACTTTGAAACGGCGGCGGCGGCGACGTTGCGCCGGATGCTGGCCGTGGCGGACACCGCGGTGGCGGCCAGCCGCTACGCGGGCCGGGCCCGGGTCCTGCGCGGCATCGTCCACCTGCGTCCTGGCGAAGCGTACCGCCGGCTGGCGGCGCTGGACGTAGGCGCGCGCGAAGTGACGGACGCGGGCGTCGAGATGCCCTTCTTCACCTCCGCCACGGCCTGGCGCGCGGTGGTGGAGCACCGGTGCGCGGTGTCCATCGACGTGAACATCGGCACGGTGCAGCCGCACGCGCCGGACGCGCCGGTGACGGGTGACCCGGGCCTCGCGGGCTTCCACAGCAACGAGAGCAAGCAGCGCTTCCTGGGCCGCCACGCGACGCACGTGTGCGTGCTGCCCCTGCGCACGCCCGCGGGCATGGAGGGCATGATTTCGCTGGAGGCGGACTGCCTGGCCGCCATGGGGCAGGAGTTCGTCTGGCGCGACGCCGGAGACCTGCTCCAACTGCTCACGGACATCGCCGCGCCGTACCTCACCGCGCTGCCGCAGCGGCCGGTGGCCACGCCGGAGGTGGACGAGTTCCTCCCCGTGGTGGGCCGCTCCATGGCGGAGCTCTTGCCCATCCTGCGCACCTTCGCGCTCCAGGACGAGACCATCCTCGTGAGCGGGGCCACGGGCGCGGGCAAGTCGCGTCTGGCGCGCTGGTGTCATGAGCGCTCCGGCCGCCGGGGCAAGCCCTTCGAGACGCTGGACCTGGTGACGGTGCCGGAGGACCTCCAGATGGCGGAGCTCTTCGGCTGGAAGAAGGGCGCCTTCACCGGCGCGGTGCGCGACGCGCCGGGCGTGGTGGCCCGTTCGGACGGCGGCACGCTGTTCATCGACGAAATCGACAAGCTGTCGCTGAAGGCGCAGGCGGGCCTGCTGCACCTGCTGGAGTCGCGCAGCTACCGGCCGCTGGGCGAGGGCACCGGCGAGAAGCTCGCGGACGTGCGCTTCATCATCGGCACCAACGCGGACCTGCACGCGCAGGTGCGCGCCGGCCGCTTCCGCGAGGACCTGTACTACCGCGTGAACGTGCTGCCGGTGCGCATGCCGCCCCTGCAGGACCGGCAGGACGAGATTCCCCTCTGGGCGCGGTACATGGTGAACCGCCGTCACCGCGAGCGGATGCCGGAGGGTTCCGCGCGGCTGGCGCAGGAGGCGGAGGTGCTGCTGACCACCAGCTCGTGGCCGGGCAACCTGCGGCAGCTCGACAACATCGTGCGGCGTGCGTACACGCTGGCGATGGTGGAGCACGCGGCCGGCACGGGCGACCTGGTGCTCCACGAGAAGCACGTGGCGCGCGCGCTGGACTACGAGCAGTCCCCCAGCAGCGGCCGTCCGCTGCCGGAAGCGCTGCGGGCCGCGGCGCAGGCCTTCGTCGGTGAGGCGCGCAGGCGCAGCACGCCGCTGGACCTGGACTACGCGGACGGCTTCCGCGGGCTGGTGCTGGGCACGGCCATCCGCCAGATGGGCCGCGACGAGGCCTTCCGGATGCTGGGCCGCGAAAGCCTGGTGAAGAACCGCAACCACCACAAGGCGCTCAAGCGCGAGCTGGAGAAGGTGGACGGCCTCTACAAGGCGCTGGGCGAGGAGGGCTCCCCGTTCTCCGACCTGCTGGAGAACGAGGACGCGGACTGACGCCAGGGGCGCGCCTTCAGTGGATGGCGCTGCCCAGCGGTTGGTAGTTCTCGTCGCGCAGGCCCACGAGCACGCTGGTGCCGTTGTCCGTCACCCGCAGCTCGCCGTAGCGCGCCTTCGCGTAGCGCTCCGCGTGGCCCTCCTGGAAGAAGAAGGCCTCCGCGCCCAGGCGCATCTGCGAGTTGCGGATGCGGAAGCGCAGGCGCACCTCGCCGGGCGCGAGCGAGGTCCCCGCCTGCGTCTCGTAGCGCACGAACTCGCCCACGTCGTGCTCGTCCAGGCGCAGCACCACGTTGCCGTCCTCCTGGGGCTGCTCGCGGCCCTCGCGCCAGCCCTGGTTGATGGCGTAGTCGAGCACCATGTAGTCGCCCTGGATGAGCGAGCGTGGATCCACCGGAGCCAGCCGCAGCAGCACGGGCTGCCCCCGCGCGAGCACGGTCTCCTTCTGCACGACGAGGAAGGCGAGCGCGACGAACACCAGCGCGAGCCCACCGAAGATGACGGCGCCGCGTTTCATCGGGCCTCCGTGAGGACGGCGGGCTGCCGCCGCAGGAAGAACTGCCGCACGCCCAGCAGCACCAGTCCGCTGCCCGTGAGCGCGAGCGCCTTGGCCAGCAGCGTGATGTGCAGGTCGTAGTAGTAGTACGCGCCGAACGTCAGCAGGAACGCCACCGCCAGCCCCAGCATCACGCGGCTGCGGCGGTGGAAGCCGAGCGTCAGCATCTGCACCGCCACCAGCACGCCCGGCGTGTTCAGCGTCATCACCGTGAGCAGCACGAGCGCGCCGGCCGCGGGAATCCAGACGCGCTGCTCCTGGGCCAGCCCCAGCTCGCGCAGCACCTGCCACCCCGTCCACGCCAGGAGGAGCGCCAGCGCGATGGAGAGGTACGCGCTCGGCACGAACCCACTCTCGAAGCGGAAGACGTAGTGGAAGCCCTCCTGCGAGTTCTCGAAGCTGCGGAACAGCAGCCACCCGGGCACGGCGCACGCGAGCGCGAAGGCGATGGGCCCCACGCGAGCGCCCAGCTTCCCGCGCCGCAGCACCGGTTCGAAGAGCAGGGTGCCGGAGAGCGCGGCGGCGCCCATGAGCATCCACACGTCCACGCCCGAGCCCCCCACTGCATCGAGCGCGAACACGCCCACGGACACGCAGAGGCCCACCGTCGCCAGGAAGTAGAGGATGAGGTCCGGGTACACGGCGAGCAGCGCGACAGACGCCACCGCCCCCGCGAACGCGATGGTGAGGGTGCCCTGGTCCAGCTGCGCCAGCCCCACGAGGAACGCGCCCACGCCCGCCATGCACAGGGCCAGGGCGAGCTGCTCCAGGAAGGGGCCCTGGGAGGTCCGGCGCAGCAGCACCGCCGCCACCGTGATCAGGAGGCCCATGCCGGTGAGCGCCACCTCCTCCTTCCAGAGGCCCACGCAGGCGAAGAAGCTGAGCATGAAGGCGGCGGCCAGCCACGCGCCACCGCCGGCCAGCGCCTTCACGAACCAGGGTGAGGCACCCAGCGTCTTCTGGCGGATCTCCAGGGCGGTGCGGGCTCGCGCGTCCACCCCCGCGTCCACGTGGCCCTCGGTCTTGAGCCCCGCCAGCACGTCTTGAATCGTCGGTCGCAGGGCCATGATCAGGTCTCCTCCGAAACGCCGGTGGCCTGCGATTCGTGGCGCAGCCAGTACACCGCCAGGCCCACCTCGCCGATGATCACCAGGGGCAGGATGAAGAGGGTGAACTCGTCGGCGCGCGTCACCTCCAGGAGGAAGTAGCCCACTGCCGTCGTGACGAGCGTGATGAGGCTCAGCGCGCCCATGGTGAGCAGGAACAGCTCTCCGTGCAGGTGCCGGTGCAGGGCGTAGATGGCGACCAGCGCTCCCAGCACCAGCGGCAGGGACAAGCCGGCCTCGAGCGACCGGTCGTGCCTGCTCACGATGAACAGGATTCCCAGGGTCACCAGCGGCAGCAGCGTCATGATGGACAACACGCGGGGCATCCACCGCCCCTGGAGCCAGGAGACCTTCTGGTTGGCGAAGTGCTCGTAGGTCGCCCAGGCGAACCCGTTGAGCAGCCCCAGCACCAGCGCGAGTCTTGCCTCGTAGGAGCCGAAGCGAGTCATGCGCTGGCCCCAGAAGAGGATGACGCCCGTGTTGACCAGCACGAGCTGGAGCATCCACAGCGGCGTGAAGCGCGCCAGCGCCACCCACGGCAGGATGAGCAGGCCCCAGCCGATGAACAGCTCATACGGATCCGCGCCCGTCTGGTACGTCTGCCCGTACACGGCGAGCAGCGGGCCCACCAGCACCGCGGCCGCGAGCAGCGCGAACTGGCCCGCGGGCCTGTCGCCCAGCCGCCAGGCGCCCACCGCCGCCCCGGCCATGCCCAGGCAGATGAGGCCCAGCTTCGAGAAGCGCCCCAGCTCCGCCCAGTTGAAGGCGAAGAAGTACACCACGCCCGCCAGCACCAGCAGCGAGCCCAGGGCCATCAACGTCGTGGACAGGAACGCACGCCACGCGGGCCGCGACGGCGAGGCGACCGCCAGGTGCAGCGCGCGCCCGTACGCGTCCGGTCTCAGGATTCCGGCGTCCGCCAGCGCGTGCAGCCGCTCCGGCGTCGCCTCAAGGTCGAGGAAGTCTTTCGGCACGGCCGGGGACTGTACTGCCTGTCGTGAGGGCCGGGGAATGTCCCGGCCCTCCGCGCCCGGAAAGGCACCTACGGGGTGACGTCGGTGATCTTGTACGTGAAGGTTTTCGGGACCTCCCACTTCCAGATGCCATCTCCCCGGGCCCCCATGAGCACGAGGAAGTACCGGCCGGTGGTGGGCGCGGTGAAGGTGGCGCCCTTGTCGTCGCTGACCAGCTTCGGCCACCGCTGCGTGTCCTGCTCGTTCACCACCGTGGTCCCGACATGGAAGGGCGGGGTGCCCCACGCGCTGACCGTCAGCAACTGGTAGGCATGGCCCTCCATCAGGTCCACGGCCAGCACGTCCACATCCGAGCTGTAGTTGAAATGGACGCTCAGCTGGGCGGGGACCGTCACGACGGTGGCCTCGGACGGGATGTCCCCGTGGTCATCCACGCCCACGTCCTGGACGGTGCACGTGTAGGGCACGGAGTGGGCCCCGTAGTCCCCGCTCGCGCGGACGCGCAGGTCGATGGCGCCACCCCCCGTGCTCTTCACGGCCAGGAAGCGGATGCCCAGGCTCTGGAACCACGCCGCGCGGTCCGCGCTCAGGGAGGTCCCCTCCGGGAGGATCAGCTCGAAGGCCGGCGCGACGCTGTCCGTTGGCCCCGTGCACCCCGCCGCCAGGGTGTGGTTGGCGGGAATACCGAGCCGCCATTGGTCCACGTCTTCGGCATGCTCCAGGAACCCGTTGAACGCCCCCTGCTTGTCGGTGACGGGCTGGACGACCGCCTGGTCCCAGGTGTCACCCGCGTCATCCCGGGTCTCCCGGAGCTCGTAGGTGAAGGCACCCGCGGACGGCTCCTCCGAACCGGACTGGATGTCCAGCACCACGTCCCCGGCGGTGGCCTGCTTCCAGAAGAAGGTGAGGTGCTGCACCGTCCCGGAGGACCAGGGCGCCCCGATGGGCTCCATCGTCGCCCCGTCGCGCAGCTGCGCCTTGCAGCCCAGCATGCCGAGGGGCGTGCAGTCGAACCGGTAGAGGCGGTCGGCCCAGAGGGTGAACCGCAGCTGGCCCGGCTCCGTCTTGCTGACGGTCCCTTCGCCCTGGAAGACCTGCGGTTCCTCCGTGGGCGACGCATCCCCGTATTGCTTGCTGCTGCACGCCCCCAGCGCCAACACCCCGCCCAGCAGCGCCACGCGCTTGAAAGACTTCCATTCCCGATTCATGTGGATGCCCCTCTTCCCCCAAAGCGCTCGCGCGGCCCGAGCGGCTGGCGCTCAGTATCGCACGCCAGGCAGCCGCGCTGGCGGGTGATTGTCATTCATTGCCGAGGAAGGCCTTCAGCTCGGGGAGCACGCGCTCGGGATGCTCCAGCTGCGGACTGTGTCCGCAGGCCACGCGCACCACCCGGGCCTGGGGAAGCCCGCGCGCGGCCTCATCCGCCAGTGTGACGGGCAGCGTCTCATCTCGCTCGCCCCAGATGAGCAGCACGGGGACCTTCACTTCGCCCAGCCGCTCGCGGCGGTGGAACAGCGGACCCGTCAGCGGCACCAGCGCGTTGAAGGCCTGCGCGGCTTCGGGCCTCCCGCCGGGCACGCTCAACAGCTCGTAGCCCAGCTGACCCAGCTTCTCTCCCAGCGGCGTGGGAGGTGGCGGCAGCATCCGCGCCATCGCCCAGGGGCCCAGGTTGCGCGCCAGCCGCTCCGGCCCCGCGCGGAAGAACAGGCGCGAGGCGCGAGGCATCTCAGGACCCAGCCCCATCGCGTCCACCAGCACCAGCCGCTCCACCGGCACCGTGCCGCGCAGCGTGAGCTCCAGCGCCACCAGTCCGCCCAGCGAGTGGCCGACCACCGACACCGGTCCCGGCGCCACCATTCCCAGCGCCTCCTCCACGGGCGCCGTGAAGAAGCGCACCGCGTCCTCCGCGGTCTTCACGTGCACGTCCGCCGGGGTGGACTGACCGAAACCGGGCAGGTCCAGGGCCAGCACCCGGTGGTGCCGGGCCAGCACCGTCAGGTACGGGAACCAGTGGGTCGCCGAGTTCCCACGTCCGTGGAGGAAGACGACCGTGGAGCGGGCGCCCTCGGGAGGCCCTCCTTCGAGGATCCGCACCGCGCCACCCCCGGGTAGCCAGTGCACCTGGGGCACCACGGCCGGGGCCAATTGGGCCAGGAGCCCCGTCTCCACCGGGCCCACGGGGGGCGTGGCGCCCGGGGCTCCGGGGCGGCCGGCGGCGTCCCAGCGAGGGGGG
>NZ_RAWR01000136.1:0-29149 GCF_003986945.1 Corallococcus sp. AB018
GGGGTGGGGGGAGTGGGGCGCTGCCACCAGAAGACCCCGGCTCCGATGAGGAGCAGGAGCACGACGCCTCCAATGACCACCGCCGACGTCTTCTTCATGGCGCCCCTCCAGGGTGGGCGACTGTAGCAGCAGCGCCGACGCAGGCGCCCCGGGGAGGGCCGTCCGGCCGGCCGCGTCAGAGGGGGACGGCGGAAAAAAACAGGACCGAACCAAGGTTTTTCGCGGCCGACGTATTGAAGGCGAGGTGGGGATGCTGGGGGCAGAGCCACCAGGGTCCAAGGGCTCGGGACGCAGAGCGGACCGGGCAGAGGGGGAAAGGGTTTCGGGGGTCGATCTTCCGGGACTCAAGGTTTTCGGTAGTCGACGTCTTGAAGGAAAAGCAGGACGGACGCGGAGCTTTGGGGGCCGCATCCGAGAGGGGGACCCCTCGGGGGAGGGGTTGAGTTACTGGGAGCGCGTCGAGGGGGCGCGCTCCCAGTATTTTTTTGTGCGCTAGAGTCTGGATCCGCGCGGGGGCGCGAGATCGACCGGCCCACGACCTCTGGAGGTTGGACTTGCCCGGCATGAACGCTCCGTCCTCCGAGAAGCCCTGGAGTGAATCCTTCGAGGACTACTTCCGGTGGTCCACGCAGGGGCCGCAGACCGTGTGGATTGACCTGGGTGCCAACCGGCTCGCGCCGATGGCCAGCCACCCCGTGCTCTGGCAGCTGTCCCTCCCCTTGAAGAACCCGATGTCGAACGGGCTCCGGGACAGCGATGAGAAGGACGCGGTGTTCGCGGTGCAGGACGCGCTGGAGGCGTGTTTGCGTCCCCTGGGGCTGCTGCTGGTCGGGCACCTGGTGGCGCAGGGCGCGCAGGTCGTCTGCCTGTATGGCCCGAAGTCCGTCACGGCGGAGCAGGTGCGGCCTCTCGTGCAGGCCCATCAGGGGGCCTATGACGTGGGCGTGGCGCGGACGCGGGACCCCCGCTGGACGGCGTATCTCCGGACGCTCTTCCCGTCGCCCTTGCAGTGGCAGGTGAGGATGAACCGCCAGCGGGTCGCGCTCCTTCGAGCGGAGGGGGATCTGTTGGACGTGGCCCGGAAGGTGGACCACCGCGCGTACTTCCCGTGGGAGCCACTGGCGAAGGACGTGGAGGCCCGGCTGCGGGACCTGGGGTTCCAGGGCTTCCGGTGGCAGCTCGTTCCCGTGGCCGGACGCATGCCCGGGCTGAGGTACCGCCTGGACTTCCACCGGGTGGACACCGTGGACGATGCGCGGGTGGACGCGGTGGCCGAGGAGATCCACGACATCGTGGAAGCGCACTACGGCACGTATGACGGCTGGGACTGCCTGCTCCTGTCGGAGGACTTCTAGTCAACCGCTGGAGACCACCCGTAACGGTTGTGCGCCTTCTCGGGGGGACTTCGTGGCGCCGGGCAGCTCCAGGACGTGGGCGCCTTCCGCTTCGAACAGTTCGCGCAGCCACGGGTGGCAGGTGAAGGCGATGACCTGGTGGGCTTCCGCCAGCTTCGCGAAGAGCCGCACCGCGCCTCGGGCCCGCTCCGGATCGAAGTTCACCAGCACGTCGTCCGTGATGAGCGGCAGCGCGCCTCGCGTCTCTCCGAAGTCGCGGATGACGGCCAGCCGGAACGCGAGGAACAGCTGCTCGCGCGTGCCCCGGGACAGCTGCTCCGCGCTCCATTCCCTGGCTCCGTCGCTCACCCGCAGCTCGCGCGCGTCCCCGGCCGGGATGAAGACGCGGCGGTAGCGCCCCGCCGTCAGCTCGGAGAACAGCTCGCTCGCCAGTTGGATGACGCGCGGCTGCTGCTCCTCCTCGAACCTGCGGCGCGCCCTTCCGAGCAACGCCAGCGTCAGCCGGTCCGCCGCGTAGCGCGTGGCCAGCTCCGCCGCCTTCGCCCGCAGCGTCTCCTCCTGGATGCGCAGCCGTGACACGCGGTCGTCGTTCTCCCACTGCGACAGCTGCGTCTTCAGGCTGCCCTGCTCCGTGAGCACGGCCTTGTGGCGCTCGCCCTCGGCCTTGTGGCGCTCGCGCAGCGTGGCGAGCTGTTCCTTCAGGCCCGTCTCACCGCCCGCAGCGTGTACCTCCTCGTGTGCCGCGTTCTCACCCAGGCCGGTGAGTGCCTGCACCCGCTGGACGTGCTCGCGCACCCGGGCCGCCAGCTCCGCGTACCTGCGCGCCTGCACCGCGCGGCGGCGGAAGGTGGCTTCGTCCTGGCAGCCGCCTTCCGTGAGCAGCGCCTCCCACGCCTGGTCTTCGTCCAGCGCCAGCTGATCCAACCGCGCCTTCTCCGCCAGCAGCTCGCCGCGCTGACCGTCCAGGTGCCGCTGGTCGGCGGCCCTCGAGCGCACCTCCTCCAGCGCCACGGACACTCGCGCGGCCACCGTCTCCGCCTGTCCCGGGGGCATGCCCGCGGCCCGCGCTTCCTGCAACAGCCGCGTCGTCACCGCGTCGCACGCGGCCTCCGCCACCGTGAACTCCTCCTCGTCCGTGCGCAGGTCCAGCAGCCGCTGCCGCAGCGCCGCGGCATCCAGCCACAGCGTCAGCGCCGACGCCGCGGAGAGGGCCTCCGGGAAGCGGCGCGCCACCAGGAACGCCATCCACTCCTCGCGCAGCACCTCCTCGCGCTGGCTCGCGCGCAGCCGTGCCTCCTCCACGCGCTGGTCGTCTCGCACCGCCGCGTCCCAGGCCGTGCGCAGCGTGTCCTCCTCGCGCACCAGCAGCTCGCGCCGCTCGGCCTGCGTCAGCTGCTCCGCGAGCAGCGACTCCTGCGCGGCCAGGTCCGACAGCGACGCGCCCGGGGACAGTCCCGCTGCTCCGGAGGCGTTCAACAGCTCGCGCTGGAGCAGTTCCTCGCGCGCGCTCATCGCCGCCTGCGCCGAGCGGAACCGCTCCTCCTCCTGCTGCCGCCAGCGGTGCCGCGCCGCCTGTGCCTCCAGGCTGGCCTTGCGCGCTGTCTCCACGCGGTGGCGCACGAGCAGCAGCAACCCCACGAGCAGCAGGCCGCCCACCGCGCACAGCACGCCCACCGACGGACCCGCGATCCACGCCGCGAGCGCCGCGAACCCCAGCGCCACGAGCGCCGCCGACACCACCCACGACATCGGCACCAGCGAGCGCAGCGGCACCGCGTCCGTGGGCGCCCGCACGCCGTCCATCTGGCGGCGCTGTTCCAGACGCTGCTCGGCCAGCCGCTCCAGGTCTCCGCGCACCGCGCGCATCCGTCCCACCGCCGCCTGCCGCTGCCGCACCTGCGCGGGCCGCGTCTCGGGCAGCGCGGTCAGCTCCGCCTGGACCCGCCCCAGCGTCGTCTCCAGTCGCGCCCGTTCCTCGCGCGTGCGCGCCTGCTCCGACTCCGCCTGCGCGAGCGCTGTATCCGCCGCGTCCAGCCTCCCCGCGAGAGACTCCAGTTCTCCGCGCGCCCGCGCGCCCAGGTCCAGCGCGAGCAATCCGCCCGCGTCCACCGCGAGCCCCAGCTCTCCCAGCGACTGCTCCAGCTGCCGCCGCCGCGACGTGAGCGACGCCCTGCGCGCGGGCAGCGAGCGAAGCTGTTCGGAGTGTCCGGAGTATGTGGCCAGCGCGGTGCGCAGGGACTCCGCGCGTTCGCGCACGGGCCAGGGGGCCGCCAGCCGCTCCCGTGCCTCTTCGATGGGCGCGAGCCTTTCGTGCAGCTGTGCCTGCTGGGCGCGGTACGTCTTGCGCCGCTGGAGCACGTCCTCCAGCCGTGTCTCCGCGCCCGGCGGGAAGGTGTCCAGCACCGGCAGCGTGGCCAGCTCCGCCCGGTCGCGCGCGAGCCCCGTCAGGTCACTCAGCGCGGACTCCAGCCGCGAGGCGTGGTCCAGCTCATGCTCGGTGTGCTTGCGCGCCACCTCCAGCGCGTGGCCCTCCGCGATGCGCTCCGCCAGCTGGTCGCGCGTGGAGAAGTAGAGCGCGGGCCGGTCTCCTGCTTCGCGCAGCGCCTGCTGTACCTCCTCCAGGTCCTTCATCACGCGGTTCAGCTCGGGCTTCTGCCCGCGCGGCGCGTACAGCGCTTCGGCGTCCTTGCGCAGCCGCTCCACCGCCTCCGGCAGTCTCCGCGCGCCCTGCATGCCCGCGGCGAACAACTCCTCCGACACGCCTCGCTGCTGCGCGAGCCTGTGGAACGAGGCCAGCTCGTCCAGCCGGAAGGCGAACACCTCGAAGAACAGCTCGCGCGGCACGCCCGCCAGCGCTTGGTGCAGCAGCGTCTCCGGCAGCAGCTGCCCTTCCGGATCGTGCACCGTGAGCGCACCCTCTGATGCGCGCTTGCCACCGTGGCGGCGCACCACCAGTGGGCCCGACGCTGTCTCCAGCCACAGCTCGCCGCCGAAGAGCGCGCCCTCCGGTTCGTAGCGCTCCGGCTGGCCGCGCTTCTCGAAGCCGAACAGCACGCCGCGCAGGAACGCCAGCAGCGTGCTCTTGCCCGCCTCGTTGGGGCCGTACAGCAGCGTGAGCCCCGGCCCCGGCGTCCCCGAGTACCCGCGGAAGTGCCCGAAGCCGTCCACCTGGAAGCGGTTGATGCGCAGGCCCGGCTTCATGATGCCTCCTCGTGGAGTTGCTCCACGCCGCGCTGGCCCGCCTGCGCCACCAGCTCCGGCCGGGGCGTCTCCAGTGCATCCACGCCCAGCCGCTTGAGCCGCTGCCCCAGCGTCGTCAGGTCCTCGTCGTCCCACAGCGACGCGAGCGCCGCGTCGTCATGGGTCAGCGCCTGCGCCTCCTCCAGCAGCGTGCCCAGGAAGCCGCCTCCGGCGCGCACCGCCTCCAGGTCCACCTCCGGCCGGCTGCCATCGCGCAGCGACTCCAGCAGCACCGGCGGATGCGCGCGCGCCAGCCGCTCGCGCAGGTCCGACTCCAGCTGCGTCCTCGCTCCCGGCCGCACGAGCTCCCGATGCAGCGGGCCGCGTCCGGCCAGCGTGAGGCGCACCGCGTGCCCGTCGAAGTCCTCCGCGCAGCGTGACTCCACCACCTCCGTGGCCACCGCCTGGAGCATGTCCAGCGACGTGACACCGGACAGCGGCACGTCCAGCCGGTGCCAGCGCACGCGGTCCACCGGTACGAAGCGCCTGCGCGCGACGCCGTCCTCCACGTCCACCACCACGCAGCCGCGCTCGCCCGTCTCGTGCACGTGCCGGCCCTGCGGGTTGCCCGGGTACACCGCCACGCCACCGCCGGGCAGCAGGTGCTCCGCGCGCGTGTGCACGTGGCCCAGGGCCCAGTAGTCCAGTCCTCCCGCCGCCAGGTCCGCGGCGGTGCAGGGCGCGTAGTTCGCGTGGCCCGCGTCGCCGCCCAGGTTCGCGTGCAACAGGCCCACGCTGAAGTGCTCGCCGGTGCGGCGGAATCTCGCGGACAGGTTCTCGCGCACCTCCACGTCCGGATAGGAAACGCCCTGCACGTGACACAGGCGCCGGCCCTCGCGTCGCACCTCCACGTCCTCCCACTCCGGACCGAACACCTTCACCGACGCGGGCAGACCCAGCGTGCCGGTGTCGCCGCTCAGCGGATCATGGTTGCCGTGCACGATGAAGGTCTGGATGCCCGCGCGGTCCAGCCGCGACAGCTCCGTGCGCAGCGCCAGCCGCGCGCGCACCGAGCGGTCCTTCACGTCGAACAGGTCCCCGGCCAGCAGCAGGAACGTCACGCGCTCGCGCAGGCACACGTCCACGATGCGCGCGAGTGCATGGAAGGTGGACTGCTGGAAGCGCTCCAGGAGCGGGCCGTGCGTGGCCACGCCCCGGAACGGAGTGTCCAGATGGAGATCCGCGGCGTGCACGAAGGAGAAGCGCATCGTGCGGGCACCGTACCCGAGTCCCGCCCTCCTCCCGATTTTCCACCCCCAGGTGGGATGCGCCGGTGGACACAGGGCATGCCCCTGGGTCCTATGGGAAGTCCACGGGTGAAAATCCGCCGCGTTGGATGCGCGTCCAGCCCTCTTGCGCTTCGCGCGAAGTCCCGCACGCACATCCTGCATTTCGCACGACGCGAGGGCCCGCACCTCTTCGCCAACCTCGCGGGGTTCCTGGAGTCCCGCGCGTTTCGCCCTCGGGTACGACGGCTGCAATCCGGCCCGGCCATGAGACCCGTCACCTCCTGGCTGCCCCACCTCCCATTCCTACCCGCGCTCGCCGTGCTGTTGCTCGCACCGCGCGCGCATGCGCAGTCAGACGCGCGCCCCGCGCCGCTGGCCTTCGCGGACTTCTCCTGGCTGCCCGGCAACGCGGGCGCCAGCGAGAAGCCACTCAGCTTCGGCCCGTTCACCGGCGAGTTCCGTCTGGATACGGCGTACCACTACAGCTTCAACCGCCCGCGGGACGACACGCTCTCCGGATCCAGTGAGGTGTTCCGCCACGGCGAGGTGCAGGTCACGCAGCTCGGCATCGGCGGGGACTTTCTCTACAAGAACGTCATGGGCCGCTTGATGACCCAGTTCGGCATGTACTCGCAGACCACGCCGCGCAACGACGCGAGCCCTACGCGTGGCCAGTGGAACCTGGACAACGCCTACCGCTACGTCTCCGAGGCCTACGGCGGCTACCACTTCGATGCGCTGCGAGGCATCAACCTGCAGGCCGGCATCTTCATGAGCTACATCGGCTTGTGGAGCTACTACAACGCGGACAACTGGACCTACCAGCCGTCCTACGTGTCGTCGAACACGCCGTGGTTCTTCAACGGCGTGCGCGCGCAAATCTTCGTCAGCGACACGCTCAAGATTGAACCGTGGCTCGTGAACGGCTGGCAGTCGTATGGCCGCTTCAACGACGGCTACGGCGTGGGCGGGCAGGTGCTGTGGCGTCCCACGGGCTGGCTGTCGGTGGTGGGCAATCAGTATTACGGCTCGGACACGCTGGGGAATCCGGGCCGCACGCGCGTGCACACCGACGACAGCGTGATGGTGAAGTACCACGACGCGCCGGGCGGCTTCGTCAGCAAGGCGGCGGCGTCACTCACGCTCGACGCGGGCTGTGAGTTCGGCGGCGGCGTGGACTGCGGGTCGCAGTACTTCCTGGGGTTCATGGCGTACCACCGCGCATGGTTCCTCCAGGACCGGCTGGCGCTGACCGTGGGCGGTGGCGCCATCACCAACCCCGGGCGCTACCTGGTGCTGCTGCCGCCCATCAACGGGACGACCGCGGCCTCCGGCACGCCGTACTTCACCGCGAACCCGGGCGACCGCTACCGCGCCTGGGACTTCCAGGTGGCCGCGGACGTCATCCCCCAGCCGTTCATCACCTTCCGCGTGGAGTTCAACCACCGCGCCGCCAACGTGCCGTACTTCTCCGGACGCGGAGGCGTCACGCCGCCCGGTGGCAACCAGGGCGCGCCGGGCTCGCTCGTGGACGGCTGGAGCCCCGACCTGGTGAAGACGGAGAGCCGCCTCACCGGCGCGTTGATGGTGAAGATTTGAGGAAGGGCGCGGGCGCGCCATCCGGTCACGCCCGCGCCGCCCCGAGGCTCAAGGCCTAGCGGGTAGGCTCGGGGACCGAGCCGGATCCGGTGTTGCCGCCGGTGGTGTCGTTCGAGCCACCGGAGCCCTCCATGCCGGAGCCAGGCTCCATGCCGGAGCCGCCCGTGCCTGAGTCGTAGCCGGATCCGCCCGTGCCTGAGTCGTAGCCGGATCCGCCCGTGCCCGCGTCGTAGCCGGCTCCGCCCGTGCCCTGATCCATCGTCGAACCTTCGCCCTGGCTCGGGCTCTGTTCATGCCCCGTGCCCATGCCAGGCTCGGTGCCCTGGGTGCCCTGGGTGCCCTGGGTGCTTCCGGAGCCTCCCGTCCCGCCGCCCATGCTCTCCTGCGAGCGGTCCTTGCTCTGGCACCCGGTCAGGGCCATCGCGCCCGCCACCGCCCCCAGCACCATCCATCGCGTGAAACCCTTCATGCTCGACCCCCGTGTTGGTGTGACGAACCCAAGGCTGGGGGTGGGGCGACGCAGGGACATCGTCCGAGGGCTGCATGCCGCCAGGCCGCCCTCTCCTCGTGCCATGGGGCAGGGGCCCGCCAGGCCGCCTGCCCAGGGGCAATGGATCAAGCCTCGCGGCGCAGCACGAGCAGCGCGTACTCCAGCCCGCCATCCAGCAGGCCCTGTTGCAGCCACAGGTGCTCGCGGCGTGACTCGGCGCGCACGGCGTTGAGCGCGGCGCGCAAGCTGTGTGCGTCCGTGGGCGCGCGGGCCAGGTGCTCATGGACGCGCAGCTCCGAGCTCAGCGTCCAGAAGCCCACCGCTCGCGCGGACACGTCGTCATGCGCCTCCAGCTCCAGGCCCGCCTCGCGCGCGTCGGCGAGGAACGCGTTCACGCTGCCCAGGTGCCGGCTCCACGCGTTCTCGGAGGGATGCACGGCGTCGGGCCGCACCCAGAAGCAGTCCGCGATGGCGAGCACTCCGCCGGGCTTGAGCCGGGCGTGCATGCCGCGCAGCCACTCCGCGCGGGGCAGGGCGCAGGTGTTCTCCACGGCGATGACGGCGTCGTAGCACTCTCGGGGCCGGGGCGGCTCGCCCGTACACAGCCGGACCTGCACGTGCGCGCCCATGCCCGCCTCGTGCGCGAAGCGGCGCACCTGCTCCAGGTGCGTGGGCACGGTCACCATCGCCGTCACGCGCGCGCGGTGCTCCTGGGCCCAGTACAGCGCGCTGCCGCCCAGGACGCTGCCCACGTCGAGCACCTCTCCGCCATCAGGGAAGGGGCCCATGGCGCGCGCCAGCTCCACGAGCATCGCTTCCTGCGAGTCCCTCAGCCGCTCGCGCAGCTCCGGCCCCGGCGTGCCGGGCGGAGGCAGCCGGTCCACCAATCCCGTGTGGCAGTACACGCGGGGGTTCGTGCCCTGGCGGGCGAGTCCGCGCGCGGCGAGGGCTTCATGGTAGGCGCGCACGTCGAACGAGGTGAGCAGGACCGGGCCGCTGGACGGGGCCACCGCTTCATTCGCGGCGCGCCCGCGCGTCAGGGTCGTGGACGGCGTCGGAGTGAAGGCGCTGAGGGGCTTCATGGGTACTCCCGGGGCAGCAGGATGCGGAGCAGGGCGCCGCCTCCCGGTCCGTTGTGCCGGTGCAGCAGTCCTCCGCTGGCGCGGAGCAGGCACTCGCTGGTGTAGAGGCCCAGCCCCGTGCCCTGGGACTTGGTCGTGTAGAGCTCCTCCGCGGGCGCGTTGAGACGCTCCGGAGGGAAGCCGGGTCCGTCGTCCTCGATCTCCACCTCCAGGCGTCCGCTGAGCGGTTCGGTGCGTGCCCGGATGAAGACCCGGGAAGCGCCCTGTTCGCCATTGCCCTCGCATGCGTTGACAACCAGGTTCTCCACCACCCGGCGCAGCGTGAGCGGCCCACCGCGCAGGAGCGCGCGAGGCGGCCGTGACATCTGCATCTCCACGTGGATGTCCACGTCGGGGAAGCGCAGGGACACCTGGGCCTGCACGGACTCCAGCACCAGCCCCAGGTCCACGGCCTCCGGCTCCGTGCCGGCGAAGCGGCGGCTCTTGGCGCGCACCTCCTTCACCATCTCCTGGAGCTGTCGAAGGCTGTCCTGGAGCTGGCGGGACTGGTCCTCGAAGCCGGTGCGCGCGAGCGCGCTACGCTGCGTGCCGAAGGCCTTCATCATGTCCGCGGCGGTGCCCGCGTCGTGCAGCACCTGGTCCATGCCCTGGTGGTGGCCGAGGATTTCCCCCATGGCCTGGGTGAGGCGGCCCACGTCGCGCTCCTGCTGCTCCACGAGCTGCGCGTGCACGGCGGCGCGCAGGCGGTCCGCGTCCGCGCGGGCCTGGTCGTAGCGCATGGCGAGCGAGCCCAGGTACAGCTGCGCGACCAGCGCCGCGGGCCCCATGACGGCGAGGAGCAGCCCGTTCTGGGAGTGCCACGCCAGGGCCGCCGCGCCCAGCAGGGCCACGAGCGTGCCGACCATGAGGAAGGGCTCGCGCCAGGTCACCCGGTAGCGCCGGCCGTGCACCGCGGAGGTGCCGATGAGCAGCACGCCGAGGACGAGCGCCCCGCGAGGCGCGGCGAGCGCGGTGAGGCCCGCGAGGAAGAAGTGCTCCAGCGCCAGGCCCGGCAGCCACGCGAGCCAGCTCAAGGCTCCCACGCGCCGGTGGCGTGCGTGCGCGCAGGCGAAGGCGACGCGGTGGACGGCGCCGGGCAGGAAGCACGCGAGCGCGGGCGTGAAGGGCACGGCGAAGAAGGAGTGGACGCCGGGGGCCCACGCGACGGCGCCCACGAGCGCGGAGCCCCGGAGGAGGTGGCCCGCGAGGGGGCGCACGCGCAGGGACGCGAGGAGCCGGCCCGCGTCCTGGGCGCGCATCCAATGGCGGAAGGCCGTCACTCCCTGGAAGGAGGACAGGGGCAGTGCCTTCATGCGCGCGCTCCGGTGCCGGACCGCGACACGGCGGCGCGGGCTGGACGGTGCCCGGACGGATGCAGGTCTCCGCGATACGGACGCATGCTGGTCAACCCCCCGGCACCAGGCACAGCCCTCGGCACGGAGAAGCAAACGGCGGCGGAGCCCTCCCGGTCAAACCCGGGGGCACGAACATTGTTGGCCAGTCCTCCGTCCCTGTCTTCCCGGTCAGGGTGGGTGATGACTCCTGTCCGGAGCAACAGTGCTTGGGAGGACGTGAGGGGCGCGATAGAGGGGCGCCCCATGCGTGACAGAATCCAGACGGTGTTGCGGCAGCTGGCTCAGTCTCCCGAGTTGGAAGTGAGGTGGCTGCACACGTTGTCGCTGCTGGAGTTCATTGGGGCGCGGAAGATTTCGCGCACGGTGGCGGACCGGCACCCGTCGTTGGAGGTGCTGGGGCACCTGGCGGACGAGACGCGGCATGCATTCACGTTCAAGCAGCTGGCCTGTGAGGTGGCGGGCCGCGAGGACGTGACGGAGTTCCTGAGCGTGGGCGCGGCGTCGGCGTGGTTCCAGTCGTTGGACCGGCAGCTGGCGGAGTGGGTGACGGGCGTGACGGGGACGACGGACGTGTACCTGCACTACCTGCTCACCACGTCGGTGGTGGAGCGCCGGGCGATGGTGCTCTATCCGCTCTACAAGGCGGCCACGCGGCACGCGGTGGTGCGCGAGGAGCTGGGGCGCGTGGTGGTGGAGGAGCAGTCCCACCGCCGCGCCATCGAGGACGCGTGCACGGAGCGCCTGACGAAGGTGGGCACGACGCTGGAGCCCGCGCTCGCGCTGGAGGAGCGCCTGTTCGAGACGTTCCTCACCCAGCTGGAGAAGGACGTGGCCCAGGCGCTCGCCGGAGCCCAGGCGGCCTGATTGCATCTGGGGGGCGCGAGGATTAAGTGACTCACTTCCGCATCAGAAGTGAGTCAGGAGTGCTCGCCATGTCCCATCGATTGCAACCCACCGTTTCCGACCCGGTCATGGAGCAGGTCCAACGGCTGCGGCGCGAACTGGGTGGGGACGTCTCCGAAATCATCACCGAGGCCATCAGCCTGCTGGACAAGGTGGTGCTGGAGGCGCGCCGGGGCTCTCGGCTTGCCTTCGTGCCGCTCCAGCCCGGACAGCCCCTGCGCGAGTACAGCTCTCCGGCGCTGACCCGGCTGGAGTGGAAGGCGATGGACGAGGAGTCCATCGTCCTGCCCGCGAAGGACTTCGACCGGGTGGCCAAGGCGGTGGCTGCGCCCCCGAAGCCGTCGCGCGCGCTGCGCGAGCTCTCCCGCCGCCGCCGTCGCGAGCGCCCTTGAGCCGCAAGCCACCCGTCATTCCCGCGCCGTTCACGGAAGCGCTGACCCGCGAGGACGCGGCCAGCGGCTTCCAGTGTGAGCACGAGGCGCTCAACCGCTTCTTCCGGCAGGACGCGGGCCAGAACCAGCGCCGCGACGTGAGCCGGACCTGGGTGCTGCGCCGTCCGGACACCCGGCTCGACTGGCCCCGCGTGCTCGGGTACTACACGCTCGCCGTGGGGCAGGTGTCGCGAGACGAAGCGCCGGAAGCCATCGTCAAGCGTCTGCCGCGCTATCCACTTCCTGCGGTCATCCTCGGAAGGCTCGCCCGGGACTCGCGCGTCAGGGGCGCGGGTGTGGGCGAGCAGTTGCTGGATGACGCGCACCGCCGGGCACTGGCCATCGGGGAGAACGCGGGCGTCGTGCTCGTCATCGTGGATGCGAAGGACGCGTTCGCGGCCCGCTTCTATTCGCGCTTCGGTTACCGGCCGCTCATCGGCGTCAGGCTCGGCGCGCCCGAGTGGCCCCAGCGGCTGTTCCAGCCCCTGAGCCACTTGCGTGCGTCCTTCGAGGACGACGCCTGAGTCGTCACTCCGGCGACGGGTCTTCTTCGCCGTCACCGACCGCGCTGGACAGCACCAGCTTCCCGCCCGTCCACGCGGCCTGGAGGTTCCTCGCGCGGCGGGCGCGCTTGCGGCTCAGCTCCACGCCCACCGCGTCCAGACCCAGCGCGTTGGCCACCGCGAGCGCGGTGCCGTGGCCGCAGAATGGATCCACCACCGTTCGCGTGCGCGTCTGCTCCAGGATGAAGCGGCACGCCACCAGGCACGCGTTGAGCCCCATGCCTCGCGTCCACGTCACCTCGCCGGGGTCCGGCAAGACGTCCGCCGTGGACTTCGCCGCGTCTGTCTTCAACCCCCGGCTGAAACACAGCAGGTGCGAGTACGCAGGCCTCCCGAACGTCACCGTCCCCGGCGTCCGGCGACACACCACCTTGTGCCAGAGCGTGTCGCACCCCGCGGCCTCCGCCGCCTTCGACACCAGGTAGCCCTTGTCCACCCACGCCCCGTCCTTCTTCACGTCGGACTGGTAGAACACCGCCACCCCGTCCGCCGGCACCCGCGACAACACCTTCGCCGCCGCCCCCACGAACCAGTCCTTCCACTGGGGCACCGTGAGCGAGGGGAACTCGGAGACGTCCGGCATCGACGCCACCATCGAGCACCCCTCCAACACCGGCCGCGCGTCCAGCCACGCGAGCGCGTCCTCGCAGTACACCGTGCGCTTCGCTCCCGTCGTCCCGCTGCGTCCATCCGTCATGACGCACCCGAGTCTGCCGTAAGCGCGCACCCGCTCCCACCCTTCATTCCCTCCCGCGCACCTACCCGTCAGGACAGCTCGCCCCTCTGGCCGTCAGGCAACCCCCGAGCAGGTGGACGGCCACGCCCCAGTCGTGGCTTGCTACGCTTCCCCTTTAAGCAACGACTTCCAGCAGATCTCCCCCCGGAGGAAGACCCCCCATGCCCACGACGAACGCGACGGACGGAACACCCCTGCACTACCGGGTCCTGGGGGACGGTCCTCGCGACGTGGTGCTGGTGCACGGGTGGATGGTGTCCGGCGCGGTGTGGGACTCGATGCTGGAGAAGCTGGACATGACCGGCCTGCGGCTCATCGTCCCGGACCATCGGGGCACCGGGGCGTCCGGACGGCCGGCGTCGGGGTACACGCTGGAGCAGTACGCCAAGGACGTGCTCGCGGTGGCGGACCACGCGAAGGCGCAGCGCTTCGCGGTGGTGGGCCACAGCATGGGCGGGCAGATCGCCAAGTGGGTGGCGGCGGATGCGCCTGCGCGCGTCAGCGGCCTGGTGTTGCTCAACACGGTGCCCGCGGCGGGGCTGCCGCTGCCTCCGGACGCGGCCGGGCTGTTCCGTGGCTCCGCGGGGGACCGGGAGAAGCAGAAGACCATCCTGGGGCTGGCCTGCAAGCAGCTGTCGCCGGAGTCGCTGGAGGCCCTGCTGAAGGACTCGGGCGCGGTGTCGAAGGACGCCATCGAGCAGTGCTTCGATTCCTGGACGGCGGGAGGCTTCGCGGACCGGCTGTCCGCCATCACCGCGCCCACGCTGGTGGTGGCCACGGATGATCCGTTCCTGCCGCCCGTGTTCCTCAAGCAGGCGGTGGTGGGGCTCATCCGGAACGCGCGCATGACGCACCTGCCGGGGCCGGGGCACTACCCCCAGGTGGAGCGTCCGGCGGAGACGGCCGCGCTGGTGTCGGCGTTCCTCGCGGGCAACGCCGCGCAGGCCTGAAGGAGGACATGCCATGGCCTGGGGGATGTCCTTCGAACGCGACGCCGAGCACGACGTCGTCACCGCGAACTTCACCGACTGCATCCTGGTAACGGATGAGGACGTGCTGCGCTGGCGGAACGACGTGGAGGCGCAGTTCGCCAAGTTCAACGGCCGCGTGGACCTGCTCATCAACCTGGATGGGCTCGTCGTCCGCCACACGGCGGGGCGCACCTTCGGCAAGGTGCGCCGCGAGGTGCTGGAGCGCGGCACGCACCGCTCGTACCGCTATGGCGGCGACGAGATGACGCTCATGTTCATCAGCACCAGCGGCGTCATCAACGGCGCCGCGGTGAACCACTTCCCCACGCGCGAGGCGGCGCTGGCGGCCCTGCTCGCCGAGCGCGAGGCCCTGCGCAAGCGCGGCTTCACGCCGTTCCTGCCGGGCGTCGTGAGCTCCAAGCGCTGAAGGCCCACGGGCTACACGCCGGCGAACCACTCGTAGCCCCGGTCCTCCCAGGTGCCCCCCGTGGCCTCCGGGAGGAAGCGCACGGTGGTGAGGTACTTCACCATCTTGTAGCCCAGCTTCACGCCCGAATAGAGGCGCAGCGGCGCGCCGTGGCCGGGGATGAGCGGCGCTCCGTTCATGCCGTACGCGAGCACGGTCTGCGGGTGCAGCGCGCTCGGCGCGTCCCAGGATGAGTAGTAGCCCTGGTCGAACGAGCGGAACTCCACGAACCCCGCGCGTGTGTCCGCGCCCACGGCCCGAGCCAGGTCGCGGAGGCTCACGCCGTGCCACGACGCCACCGCGCTCCAGCCCTCCACGCAGTGGTGGCGGATCCGGTAGTCGGTCCGGGGCAGCCGCTGCAGTTCCTCCAGCGTGAAGGCACGCGGCCGGGCCACGAGTCCACCCACCTCCAGCGTCCATCCAGCGGGTGCCAGCGGCACGGTCTCGGAGATGAAGTACTGGGGGAACTCGCCAGGTGGGGTGAGCTGCTCGACGGGCTCCTCGCGGGCGAGCCGGCCGGGGTGGAAGAGGGCGGATTGGGCGCGCTCGTTGAAGCGGTCCATCACGCCGAGGAAGCCCGCGCGCGGACGTTGGGAGTCGCACGCGCTGGTGGCGAGCGCGGCGGCGCCCAGGAGGACGCGGCGGCGGGTGAGGACGCGCTCAGGGGGCATCGGGCTTCCTCCCGCCGGTGATCATCTCCCCGAAGGTGCGCGGGTGCAGGGCGACCAGGACGACGTGGCCCACGGTGAAGAACGCGAACAGCGCGAGCAGCAGCAGGTGCACGAAGCGCGCGGGGTCGTAGCCACCGAAGAGGGCCGTGAGCCACTGGAGCTGCACGGGCTTGTAGATGGCGAGTCCGGATAGGACGGACAGCGCGCCCATGAGCAGCGTGGCCGTGTACGCCAGCCGCTGGAGCCCGTTGTAGAGGCCTGTCTGCGCGGGCGCGGGGCGGAGCCGCAGGTAGTACGCGAGCGTGGCCACTGCATCGCGCGTGTCGCGGCGCGGGAGGAACAGACGGCGGCGCCACTCACCGCTGAGCGCGAGGTAGAGCACATAGATGAGCCCGTTGAGGGCCAGGAACCAACCGAACGCGAAGTGCCAGCTGCGCGCTCCCGCGAGCCAGTCCCCCAGGCGCAGCCACGACGGCGGCACGGCATCCTGGAAGGGGTAGAGCGCGATGGGCCGCCCGCGAGTTCCCATGCGCGGATACGCGGCGAGGATCTGCAGCCCGCTGCCCGCGAGGATGGCGAGCAGCGGCACGTTGGCCCAGTGTGCGAGCCGGATGGGCCAGGGCTGGGGACGGCGGGGCTCGGGCGGGTGCACGTGGGGGAATGCAGCACCGCGACACTGCGCGAGACCATGCGGCGGGAGGGTGGCGTGAACGCTCGGGAGAGGACTTCGCCGTCGGGGAGATTAGGCTTCCCGGATGGCTCCCTTTGCTCGCCCCACCCACCTGATTGCATGGATGCGTATCTGGTGTGAGCGACCGGGCATGTACCTGGTGGGGACTCCCGACTACCAGGCGATCAACGTGTCGTATCTGTTCATGTGCATCTTCGCCTACGACTGCGCGCGCGAGGACCTGGGGCACCCGCCGGAGCATCCCGCCTTCCGGGAGTGGGTCTTCGCGAAGCGGCCGGACCTGCGCCATCACCCGCACTGGTACGGCGCGGCCCTCCTGCCCGAGCTGGACAACGACCACGCACGGGTGATTGCCCGGATAGGGGAATGGGTCGCGCAGTACAGCGCCGAGCAAGGATTGCCGTAGCACCGGCCCTCGGGTCGCGGGGGACTGGCAGGCATTGGACGGCGGGCCGGGCGCACACGGCCCGTGCTCCCCGTGGATTGGACGTGTGGGAATCACCCGGTATCGTTCTCACTCCCGTCCGCCTTCCCCGAGGATGCCGTGACCCTGAAGCCCGCCCGTGCGTTGCACCTCGTGGGGTTGTTGCTGCTGACCACGTTCGGTTGCGTGGAGGAGGAGCCCGCCGTCACGGCGCCACTGGCCGGTGGTGCGCGGCTCGTGGTCGCGCCGCCCCGGTCATCCGTGGTCGCCGCGGTGACGGCCTCGGTGACGCACGCGTCGGGCGCCACGGAGTCGAAGGCGCTGACGTCCGCGACGGATCCGGATGGCGGCATCGCGTGGTCGGCCGTCGTGAAGCCGGAGTCTCCCGAGGAGGAGATCCAGCTGACCGTGGCCGCCGAGGATTCCGCGAAGACGGTGGTGGCCTCCGTGAAATCGGACGCCGGGGTGAAGCTGCCCCTGTACGGGGAAGCGCTCGTGGTCCTGGTTCCCCTGCCGGAGTCTGGCGCGCCAGGGCTGGCCAACCATGCGCCACGCATCCACGAAGTGCGGGCGCAGAGCGCCATCGTGGCGCCAGGCGAAACCGTCACGTTGAGCGCGCAGGTGAGTGACGAAGAGGAGGGTGTGCTGACCTACGAATGGACCGCCTCCGGCAGGGTGCTCGCCTGCGAGGACGCGACCTGTGAATGGACAGCCGCACGCCCGCCGGTCCCCGATGCTGGCACCGAGGGTGATGCTGGCACCGACTACGACCCGACCCTCAAGGATGACGCGTTGATCAGCCTGCGTGTCACGGACGCACAGGGCGCGGTGTCCACGCTCCAGTTCCACCTCGGCGTGGGCACCGTGCGCGGGCCCGCGTCGCTGAGGAAGACGTGGTTCAACCGAGCGCCCGTGGCGTCCGTGGCCGGAGAGCCCCAGCAGGTGATGTTGGGCAGTACCTTCCAGGTCCCGGCGCCGGTGACGGACGAGGACGGAGACGTGCTGACGTATGCCTGGAGCGCGACGTGCGAGGGCACCTTCGACAACGTCACCCTGGCCAGGCCCGTCTTCACTCCGGGGGCGGCGCCCACGGACTGTGGCTGTCAGCTGAAGGGCGCCGTGACGGACGGCTTCGGTGGAAGCACGGAGCAACTCGTGAACCTGTGCGTGCGCGCGGAGGCGCCGCCGGTCCTGGAGACCACGTCACAGTCCGCCGAGAGCGCGCTCGCGGGCGAACGCGTGACGTTCACGGTGGACGTGACGGATCCGCGCGGCGAGGCGATGACGTTCGCCTGGACGTCGAACGTGGGCGCGCTCGGTACGCCGGTGGGCAATGGCGCGACGAGCACGGTGGACTGGACGGAGCTCTCCTGCCTGCCGGCGGACGTGACGCCCACCGTGGACCTGGTGGTGACGAACGCCTCGGGTGCGAGCACTCGGCATTCCTTCCAGGTGACCTGGACGGGCCGGCGCTGCGGCCCGGGTGAGACCGACTGCGCCATCACCCTGTCGCCGGGGCAGGTGACGTTGCGCGAGGACTGCGTGGTGCAGAGCGCGGTGTTCATCCCGGACGGCTTCACGTTCGATGGGGCCGGGCACACGCTGACCGCGTCCGAGGACGGCGCGGGGGACCACTACAAGGGCGCGGTGCTGCGCAACCGGGGCACGGTGGCGAACGTGCGGTTCGTCACGGTGACGGCGCGCAACCTGTCGGACGTGTGTGACGCGGGCGTGGACCGGCTGCGCGGCATCCTGCTGGAGGACGCGAGCGGCACCATCGAGAACACGGTCGTGGAGGACTTGAACCAGGGCACCATCAGCGGCTGCCAGGAGGGCTTCGCCATCGACGTGCGCAACAGCACGGTGGGAGGCGCGCCGGTGCCGGTGGTCATCCGGGGCAACCGGCTGACGGGCTACCAGAAGGTGGGCGTGGTGGTGCAGGGGCGGGTGGCGGTGACGCTGGAGGACAACACCCTCGACGGCTTGGGGCCTACCAGCCGCATCTCGCGCACTGGAATCCAGCTCGCGTATGGCGCTTCCGGGCAGGTGGTGGGCAACGAGGTGCAGGGCAACGCGTTCCTGTTCGAGGACCTGCGGTCCGCGGACTACGGCTCCGGCATCCTGGTGGTGGGTGGCTCGGCCTACGGCGTGGGGCGGGAGCTGTGCCACGACCTGCTCATCCAGGACAACGAACTGGTGGGGAACGACGTCGGCGTCAACCTGATCCAGGCGGAGGGCAACGACTATGACCCGCCCGCCGCGCCCCAGAACATCCAGGTGCTCGGCAACGAGCTGAGCAAGGAGGACCTGACGAACCAGGTCTACCAGGCCGCCATCTCGGACAACGGGACCGCGAACCTCATCAGCCGCAACCGGATCAGCGGTGACGGGTACAACAGCGAGCTGTACGAGAACGCCATCGGCGTGGACGTGGTGACGCAGGGCGAGGACCGCCAGGTGGGCTTCGCCACTCCGGCGCGGACGCTGGACGTGGACACGTGCTCGGAGGCGCTGGTGGTGCAGGGCTGGGACCTGGTGGGCAACCTGGCCTCGCTGTCCGTGCCGGAGGTGACCCTGGCCGCGTCGGATCCGGGCGCGACCTTTCACCTGCTGCCGGATTGCTCGGATGCGCCCGTGGCGGTGGTGAGCCTCAAGAACTCGCAGCGCGAAGGCCTCTTCTACATCCGCGCCGCGACCGCCGGCCCGCTGACCATCACGGCGACGGGCGACGGCGCGAGCAAGACCCAGGAGCAGACGGTCCGCTGATCCACGCCGTGCGTGCGCGCGGTGGACCGACAGCCGGTCCAGGTGGAGACGACGACCGCCGGATGTTCGCTTCGGCGACAAGGGCGCGGTAGAGGGGGGCGCGTGTACGGACGGGCGTTCATTTCCTGGGTGGGGCTCTGCCTCCTGTTGCTGCTTCCCGCGTGCGCGCCGCGAGCCACGAAGCCCGCCGCGCCCGCCACGCCCGCCGTGGTGCCCGGAGGCGCCGAGGACCTGGCCTCGCGGTACCTGGACGCCTGGGCGCGCAACGACGTGGCAGCGCAGCGCCAGGGGCTCGTGGACGCGCCCCAGGACTTCGACGCGCAGCACGCGCGCTGGAGGCAGGACCTGGGCGTCATCGCCTCGCGCTTCGACCAGGTGGTGCTCGAGTCCCAGGACGCCACCACGGCGGTGGTGAGGTTCCACGGCGTGCACACGCTGCGCGGACTGGGTGACTGGGAGGTCGAGTCCCGTCTGCGCTTCGTGCTCCGGGGCAAGCGCTGGAGCCTGCGCTGGACGCCGGAGGTGTTCCACCCCGACGCGCGGCCCGGGGACCGCTTCGGCCGCGCGCGGAGCTGGGGCCCTCGCGCCGGGTTGCTCGATGCGAATGGGGATCCGCTCACCCTGCCGGGAGAGGTGATTCGCATTGGCGTGATGCCGGGCCGGGTGAAGGACCGCGCGGCCGTGGCCAGCGTGCTCCAGTCGCAGCTCGGCGTGGACCCCGCGAAGGTGCTCGCCGCGCTGAACGCCGCGAGCGCGCAGCCCGAGCAGTTCATCGCGTTCATCGACGTGCGCCTGGAGCGATACCAGCAGATTCGCCCCGTGCTCGCGCCGGTGCCCGGCATCTTCTTCCGCAAGAGGCCCGCGCGCCTCACCCCCGCGGAGGGCTTCGCCGCGCACACGCTGGGACGGGTCGGGGACATCACGGCGGAGGCGCTCCAGTCGTTGGGCCAGCCCTACCAGCCGGGCGACGTGGTGGGGCTGTCCGGCCTGGAGCGCGCGCAGGAACGGACGCTGGCGGGACGTCCCTCCGGCGAGGTGCGGCTCCAGCGCCGTGCTGGCGGCAGCGAGCTGCTGTACCGCTTCGACGGTGAGCCGGGACGCGATGTCCGCACCACGTTGCGAATGGACGTGCAGTCGGCGGCGGAGGCCGCGCTCATGGACGTCACCCAGCCCGCCGCGCTGGTCGCGGTGGACACGGCCACGGGCAAGGTGCTGGCGGTGGCCAGCCGGCCGTTGGGCGAGGGGTGGCACCGCGCGCTGATGGGGCGCTATCCCCCGGCCTCCACGTTCAAGCTGGTGACGGCCACGGCGCTGCTCGAAAGCGGCCTGAAGCCGGACTCGCGCGTCGACTGTCCCCTGGAGGTGACGGTGGGCCGCAAGCGCTTCCGCAACTTCGAATCCGAGGTGCTGGGCGTCACCACGTTGCGACGGACGTTCGCGCTGTCGTGCAACACCACGTTCATCCAGCTCTCGGCGAAGCTGGACCCGCGCGCGTTGGAGGACGCGGCCCGGCGCTTCGGCTTCGGGGTGGACTACGACGTGGGGCTGCCGTCACCGGGCGCCACCTTCCCTCCGCCGAAAGACGACGCCGAGCGCGCGGCGGACGCCATGGGCCAGGGTCGCGTCCTGGTCACGCCGCTGCACATGGCCACCGTCGCGGCGGCGGCGGCCACCGGCGTCTGGCACGCGCCGCGCCTGCTCGTGGACGCGGAGCCCGGCCCGGAGTCGCGGCTGAATCCGGGCACGACGGCCATGCTCCGCGACCTGATGCGCGCGGTGGTGACGGACGGCACGGCGAAGTCCGCCGCCAGCATCCCGGGCCTCATGGGCAAGACGGGCACGGCGGAGTTCGGCACGTCCGTGCCGCCTGAGACCCATGCGTGGTTCGTCGGCGTGCGCGACGGCATCGGCTTCGCGGTGTTCGTGGAGGGCGGCGGCGTGGGAGGCCGTGTCGCGCTGCCGCTCGCGATTCGCTTCCTCCAGGCGCTGGACGCGGCCTCGGTCATCTCCTTCAGCAAGAACGACGGCGCCAGCTAGCGCACGGGGCCGTCCCTCCGAGCGCCGCGCCCCTCTCCTCGCTGGCGGCTGGTCACCCCGCGGGACACTGTCCACGTTGCGAGGATGGGCGCCGAACGCTCGAGCGGCCAGGGCACCGAGCCCGTGGCGCACCCCCCGCGCCACTCCGGCGCGCGGCGGAGGCCGGCGCCGAAGCGCGAAGGGCCGCCCGCCTGGAGCGAGCCGGTGGAGTCCCTCCTCGCCCGGCTGGGCAGCACCTCACAGGGACTGACCCCACAGGAGGCCGAGGCGCGGCTCGAGTCCCTGGGCCCCAATGCGCTGGAGTCCCGGCGCCGCCGGCCGCTCCCGCTGGAACTGCTGCTGCGGCTGGGCAACCCGCTGGTGCTGGTGCTGCTGGTGGCGTGCGGCATCTCGGCCTTCGTCCACGACCTGACCAGCTCCGCCATCATCGCCGTCATCGTGTTGATCAGCGTGACGCTGGACTTCGTCCAGGAGCACCGTGCCAGCAACGCGGCGGAGCGCCTGCGTGGCGCCGTGGCCCTGCGTGCCCGGGTGCTGCGTGACGGCGTGGAGCAGGTGCGGCCCGCCACGGAGCTTGTCCCCGGGGACGTGGTCCTGCTGGCCACCGGCAGCCGCGTGCCCGCGGACGCACGTCTCATCGAGTCACATGCGCTGTCCGTGAACGAGTCGCTGCTCACCGGCGAGCCCTACCCCGTGGAGAAGGCACCGGGCCTCGCGTCCGCGGACGCACCGCTCGCGGAGGTGGGCAACACCGTCTTCGCCGGCACGTCGGTGCTGGGAGGCACGGCCCGCGCGCTCGTGTTCGCCACCGGCCGTGACACCGAGGTCGGCGGCATCGCCCGGGGACTGGACGCGCCCGTCGCCTCCACCGCCTTCGAACGGGACACGCGCCGCTTCTCCGTGATGCTGATGCGGCTCACGGTCCTGATGGTGCTGTTCGTGCTCCTGGTGAACCTGACCCTGGAGCGTCCGCTGCTGGAGTCCTTCCTCTTCGCCATGGCCCTGGCGGTGGGGCTCACGCCGGAGCTGCTGCCCATGGTGGTCTCGGTGACGCTCGCCCGGGGCGCCCTGCGGCTCGCGGACCAGGACGTCATCGTCAAGCGGCTGAGCGCGGTGCACGACCTGGGCTGCATGGACGTGCTGTGCACCGACAAGACAGGCACGCTCACGGAGGCGAACATCCGGCTGGAGCGCACCGAGGACGCCACCGCCCAGCACAGCGAGCACACCCTCGCGTGGGCCTTCCTCAACAGCCACTTCGCCACCGGCCTGCGCAGCCCCATGGACGAGGCCATCCTGGCCCGGCGCGTGGAGTGCACGCAGGGCTGGCGGAAGCAGGACGAGCTGCCCTTCGACTTCGAGCGCCGCCGCGTGTCCGTGCTGCTGGAGAAGGACGGCCGCCGCGTCCTGGTGGTGAAGGGCGCGCCGGAGGCCCTGCTGTCCCGATGCGAATCGCTCGAGGCGGCGGACGGGACGGCGCAGGCCCTGGACGCGGACGCGCGGGAGTGCCTGCAAGTCCGCGCCGATGCCTTGAGCGAGCAGGGCTTCCGGGTGCTGGGCCTCGCCTGGCGCGACGTCCCGTCACAGGACGGGCCGCTGTCCCCGGAGGATGAGACGGACCTCGTCTTCGCGGGCTTCGCCTCCTTCCTGGATCCGCCCAAGCAGAGCGCCCGGCCCGCGCTGGCGGCGCTGGGCGAGGCGGGCATCGAGGTCAAGGTGGTGACGGGCGACAACGCGCGGGTGGCGGTGCACGTCTGCCAGGAGCTGGGGCTGGAGGTGCGGGGCGTGCTCACCGGCGCGGAGCTGGCCCTGCTGGACGACCCGGGCCTGCGCGCGCGGGCGGAGGACACCACCGTCTTCGCTCGCGTGTCCCCTTCGCAGAAGAGCCGCATCCTGCGCGCGCTGAGACAGCGCGGCCACGTGGTGGGCTACCTGGGGGACGGCATCAACGACGCGCCTTCGCTGCACGAGGCGGATGTGGGCATCTCCGTCTCGGGCGCGGTGGACGTCGCGCGGGAGGCCGCGGCGCTCCTGCTGCTGCGCCCGGAGCTGGGCGTCCTGCACGACGGCGTCCTGGAGGGGAGGCGCACCTTCGGCAACGTCATGAAGTACATCCGCATGGGGACCAGCTCCAACTTCGGCAACATGTTGAGCATGGCCCTGGCGTCGCTGGTGCTGCCGTTCCTGCCCATGCTGCCCATCCAGATCCTCCTCAACAACATGCTGTACGACGTGTCGGAGCTGGCCATCCCGCTGGACACGGTGGACGCGGAGCAGCTCGCGCGGCCCCCTCGCTGGGACATGCGCTTCGTGCGCCTCTACATGGCGGTGTTCGGCACGCTCAGCTCGCTCTTCGACGCGGCCACCTTCACGGTGCTGCTGCACGGCTTCCACGCCGACGCGCCGCTCTTCCAGACGGGCTGGTTCATGGAGTCACTGACCACGCAGGTGCTGGTCATCTTCATCATCCGCACCCGGGGCGGCGCGGCGCGCAGTCCCCCCGCGCGGCTCCTGGTGCTGTCGTCGCTGGGCGTGGTGGCGGTGGCCTGCGTGCTGCCCTTCACGCCGCTGGGGAACTACCTCGGCTTCGTGCCGCCGCCGCCCGCCATCCTCGCGTCGCTGGGCTCGCTGGTGGCGCTGTACCTGGGCTGCGCGGTGGTGCTCAACCGCTGGTTCTTCCGCCGCTTCGACACCGCCTGACGCGCCCCCTCGCGAAAGGATGCAATCGTCCCGCCAACGGGACGTCTGTAGGCTCATGCGTGGGAGAGACCGAATGACCTGGAACCCGTTGCGCCTGCTGAGCGTGCTGGCCGTGGCCTTGCTGTTCGTCCCTGTCGCCGCGGGTGCCGCGACGCGGCAGCAGGAGCTGGACACGTTGCTGACGCAGTACCACCAGCTGCGCCAGTTCAACGGCGTGGCGCTCGTCGCCAACGAGAAGGGCGTCGTCCTGAAGAAGGCCTATGGCCAGGCCAACTTCGAATGGAACGTGCCCAACACGCCGGACACGAAGTTCCGCCTCGCGTCCGTGACGAAGCAGTTCACCGCGATGGTCATCCTCCAGCTGGTCTCGGAGGGGAAGCTGAAGCTCGACGACACGCTGGTGTCGGCCCTGCCGGACTACCGCAAGGACACGGGCTCGCGCATCACCGTCACCCAGCTGCTCAACCACACGTCCGGCATCCCCAACTACACGAGCCTGCCGGACTTCTTCGCCAAGGAGTCGCGCAACCCGTACTCCGTCGCGGACTTCGTGAAGCGGTTCGCCAGCGGTGACCTGGAGTTCGAGCCCGGCTCGAAGTTCGCCTACAGCAACTCCGGCTACTTCCTGCTGGGCGCCATCATCGAGCGCGTCACCGGCAAGACGTACGCGCAGGCGGTGCAGGAGCGCATCTTCACGCCGCTGGGCATGAAGGACTCCGGCTACGACGTCTCCTCCACGGTGCTGCCCAAGCGCGCCAGCGGCTACGAGCTCGGGCCGGACGGCTACGTCAACGCCTCCTACCTGGACATGTCCCTGCCGTACGCCGCCGGGGCGCTGTACTCGACGGTGGAGGACCTCTACCGCTGGGACCGCGCGCTCTACGAGAACAAGCTGCTGCCGGAGGCCCTGAAGCAGAAGATGTTCACGCCCGGCCTGGAGAACTACGGCTTCGGGTTCTCCATGGACCCGCTGAAGCTGGACGACGGCAAGACGGAGCTCGCCACCATCAACCACAGCGGCGGCATCAACGGGTTCAGCACGCGCATCTTCCGCGTGCCGGCGAGTAAGGAGGTGGTCATCCTCCTGGACAACACGTCGCGCGGCGACAAGCTCAAGCCGCTGGCCGCCGGCCTCTTCAGCGTGCTCCACGGCATCCCGCCCAAGGCGCCCCGGTTGGGCATCCGGGAGATGCTGAGCATGACGGTCGACAAGGAGCCCGTCGCGAAGACCGTCGCGCGCTACCGCGAGCTGAAGGCCACGAAGCCGGACGCGTATGACTTCTCCGATGATCAGCTCAACAGCCTGGGCTACCAGCTGCTCCGGACGGGCCGCCCGGCGGACGCCGTCGAAATCTTCAAGCTCAACGTGGAGATGTTCCCGAAGGTGGGCAACGTCTACGACAGCCTGGGTGAGGCGTACCTCGCCGTCGGCGACAAGGAGCAGGCGCGAGTGAACTACCGCAAGGCGGTGGAGCTGGACCCCAAGAACACCAACGCGGCGGGCGCGCTTCAGAAGCTGGGCGAACAGTCCGGGCCGCCCGCGACAAAGGCAGCCCCCTAGCGGCACCAGATGTGAGCGAATGCGGTCCGCGCCACGGGCGTTGTGCCCGGGGGGCGGTCCAACGTGGTGCTCACGAAAGGTGCCTGCATGAAGCTCTATTTCAATCCGCGCAGCCGGGCGGTCATTGGCAAGTGGATGCTCGACGAGGCGGGGGTCGAGTACGAAATCGTGCCCATCGACCTGGAGAAGCGGGAGCAGAAGTCGCCGGAGTTCCTCCAGGTGAACCCCGCCGGCAAGCTGCCCGCGCTGGTGGACGGAGATGCGCGCGTGTTCGAGAACGCCGCCCTCTGTCTCTACATCGCGGACAAGTACCCGCAGGCGAAGCTGGCGCCCAAGGTGGATGCGCCCGAGCGCGGCCGGTACCTGTCGCTGATGGTGTACTCGACGTCGCAGCTGGAGCCGTCCATGGGCGACCACATGGCCCAGGCCCCCACGCCGCCGCAGCGCGGGTGGACGGAGTACCCGCAGGCGCTGGACGCCGTGGAGCGCGAGCTGGGAGACGGCCCCTACCTGTTCGGCGACTGGTTCACCGCCGCGGACGTGATGATCGGCTCCATGTTCATCTACCAGCGCATGCTGGGAGGTTCGACGGGACGGCCGAAGCTGGAGGCCTACGTGGACCGGCTGCAGGCACGTCCCAAGGGCTTGAAGCTGCGCTGAGGCGCCCTCGCTTCACGGCGCGGTGAAACCCCGCGTCAGCCAGTCGATGAAGACGCGCACGCGCGGGGACAGCTGCCGGTTGCGTGGGTACATCAGGGACACGGGCGTGGGCGTCGGCGGGTGCTGGGGCAATACGGGCACCAGCGTGCCTCGCCCGAAGTCCTCCTCCAGGCGGTAGCGCGGCGCCTGGATGAGGCCCAATCCCAGCCGCGCCGCCGCGACGAAGCTCTCCGCGCCGTTCACGGACATCGTGGTGGGCAGCACGACGTGGCGCACCTCGCCGCCCACCGTGAACTCCAGAGGAATCAGGCTCCCCGTCAGCGACGAGCGGAAGCCCACCATGCGGTGCCCGTGCTGGAGCGCCTCGACACTCTCCGGCACGCCGTGCCGCGCCAGGTAGGCCGGGGACGCGCACGTCACCTCCTCCAGCAGCGCCACCCTGCGGGCCACCATGTCGCTGTCCTTGGGCTCACCGGCGCGCAGCACGCAGTCCACGCCCTCGCGCACCAGGTCCACCAGCCGGTCGCCTTCGCTCATGTAGAGCTCGATGCCCGGGTAGCGCTCCAGGAACTCCGGCAGCCGGGGCAGCACGACCCTGCGCGCCAGCGTCCCCTGCACGTCCACTCGCACGAGCCCCTTCGGCTGTCCGCCCACGAACGCCGCGTCCGCCTCCTCCAGGTCCGCCAGCAGGGACACGCAGCGCTGGTAGTACGCCTCGCCGTCCAGCGTGGGGCTCACGTGCCGCGTGGTGCGCTGGAGCAGGCGCACGCCCAGCCGCTCCTCCAACTGCTTCACCGCGTCCGTCACCGACGAGCGCGGCAGCCCCAGGTCCTTCGCGGCCTGCGTGAAGCTCCGGCGCTCCACGATGCGCGTGAAGGCCTTCATGGCGTCGAACCGGTCCATTGTCCGCCCTGTCGAACAGTGATGCCGGAACAAAGCCGATTATCCGCGATGCGGAAAGGTCCATCTTGTCCTCACCTGATGCCCGAGCGCGGACGTCGGCGGACCACAGAGGAGAAGACCCCATGACGACCCAGACCTTGCAGAAGAAGACGGCCCTCGTGACGGGCGGCTCGCGCGGCATCGGCGCCGCGGTGGCGGAGCGGCTCGCTCGTGACGGCTTCAACGTCATCGTCAACTACGCGGGGCACCGCGACGCGGCGGAGGCCGCGGTGCGCAGGATTGAGGCGGCGGGAGGCCGGGCCCTGAGCCTCCAGGCGGATGTCGCGGACCCCACCGCCTTCCCCCGGATGTTCGACGCGGCGGCAGAAACGTTCGGCGGCGTGGACGTGCTGGTGAACAACGCCGGCATCGGGAAGTTCGTGCGCTTCGCGGACTTCGACGACGCGCTGTTTGATCAGCACGTGGCCGTCAACATCAAGGGCACGTTCAACGGCCTGCGCGAAGCCGCGCGCCGCCTGCGCGACGGTGGGCGCGTCATCAACTTCTCCACCAGCGTCATCGGCCTGCGGATGGAGAACTACGGCGTCTACTCGGCCACCAAGGCCGCCGTGGAGGCGATGACCGCCGTCCTCTCCAAGGAGCTGCGCGGCCGGAACATCACCGTCAACTGCGTGGCGCCCGGACCCACCGCCACCGAGCTGTTTCTGGACGGCAAGTCCCCGGAGCTGGTGGACCGCATGGCGAAGCTGAACCCCCTGGAGCGGCTGGGCACGCCGGAGGACATCGCCGCGTCCGTGGCCTTCCTCGCGGGTCCGGAGGGCGGGTGGATCAACGGGCAGGTCCTCCGCGCCAACGGCGGCATGGTCTGAACGCCTGCCGTGCGGGCAGGGGACCGGGCGGCGCATGGGGCTCGCGCTCCAGAGGTGATGCTCACGTCGGCGAGTGGCTCCAGGCTGCGGGCGTCCCCACCGTTGCCTCGTGAGCGACACGAAATCAGGGACAGACAGTGGATGGGAGGACTCCCGGCTGCGGGCGCTGGAGCAGCTGCTGGCCCTCCCCGTGGCCGAGCTGCGTCCCACGCTGGACAGGGCGGGCCAGCTCGTTTCGGAGTTGCTGAACGCCGACAAGGTGGACGTCTTCCTCTTCGAGCAGAGCAGCCAGAGCCTCGTCGCGGTGGGCACGAGCCAGACGCCCATGGCCCTCCTGCAGAAATCGTTGGGCTTGGACCGGATGCCGCTGGCCAATGGCGGGCGCGCGGTCCAGGTGTACGAGACGGAGACCCCCTTCATGACCGGCCGCGCGGAGGAGGATCCGAACGAGCTCCCCGGCATCAAGCACCGGCTGGGGGTGCGCTCCTCCCTGATGGTGCCGCTGCCCATCGGCATGGAGACGCGGGGCGTCCTCGCCGTGACGTCGGCCCAGAGTGACTTCTTCACCCCCCATGACCTGCGCTTCCTGCAGGCCGTGGCGCGCTGGGTGGGCATGGTGGCCCACCGCGTGGAGCTGGTGCAGGAGCTGACGAAGCTGGCGGTGAAGCAGGCCCGCCGCAAGGCGGCCGAGGAACTCATCACCGTGCTCGCGCACGACATGGCCAACCACCTGCTGCCGCTCCAGGCCCGCATCCAGCTCATCCAGCGTCGCGCCGCGCGAAATCAAGCGCCGGAGGACCTGCGGGACGCGACGGGCGCGGCCGCGTCGCTGCGCTCCCTCACCCGGCTCATCAACGACCTGATGGACGTGGGACGCCTGGACCAGGGCCTCTTCAGCCTGCGTCCCCAGCCGGTGGACCTGACGGGGCTGGTGCGGGAGTTGGTCGCGACCGCGAGCACGCCCGAGCGCCCGGTGCACTTCGAGGGACCCGAGGAGCTGGTGACGGTCGCGGATCCAGACCGCGTGCGGCAGGTGCTGGAGAACCTGGTGGCGAACGCGCTCAAGCACTCGCCGCCAGGGCGGCCCGTGGACATCCGCCTGCAAGCGCAGGCGCGTCCGGAAGGGCCCTGGGTGCGCGTGACGGTGAGCGACCAGGGGATGGGCATTCCGTCCGAACAACTGCCCACGCTCTTCGAGCGCTTCACGCGGGGATCGGACTCCAAGGGGCTGGGCATCGGCTTGTACCTCGCGCGCCGCATCGCGGAGGCGCATGGCGGCACCCTGGAGGTGGTCTCCACGTCCCGGGCCGGCACGTGCTTCGGACTGTCGCTGCCAGTGGTGGCCGGGTAGGCGGAGAGGAATCGCACGGCGGGGGTGAGGGGGAAAAAGGGGCATTTCCGTTGGGTG
>NZ_RAWR01000137.1:0-28953 GCF_003986945.1 Corallococcus sp. AB018
CCCGAGGAGAATCCTCCCCCCGTGCCGCCTGAAGTCCTGGCCAGGCCCCGCTGGAGTCACCACTGGCGCAACGGCCTCATCATGGGAGGCGGTGCATTGCTCGGCGTGCTGGTGCTGACGTGGGTCATGCGCTCGGGCGAGCAGCACAAGCGCTCCTCCGATGTGGCGGACGCGGCCTATTCCAAGGGCAGGGCCTTTCTCGAACTGGGGCGGCCCACGGATGCCTTGTCCTCTTTTCGCGATTGCGTGGAGGCGGAGCCGGACAGGGGTGCGTGCCGGTTCGCGCTGGCCAACACCTACGAGAACCTGGGACGGGTGAAGGAGGCGCGGAAGGAGTACGACCGCTACCTGCGGTTGGGAATCCAGGGGCCCAACTCGGAGCATGCCCGCAAGTTCATGAAGGCCTTTCCCCCCTGAGGGCAGCCAGGCGCCACCGAAGCCATTGCGCCCCGGGAGCGGAACCGTATCCTGCGCCGCCATGGCTACCCACTTCGACCCCGCCGCCGCCGCGCAGCCGGGCTCCGGCATCTTCGGCCTCCCCCACTCTCCCGACGACGCCCACGTCGTCGTCATCCCCGTGCCCTTCGAGGCCACCACCAGCTACGGCGGCGGCACGTCCGACGGCCCCGCCGCCCTGCTGGAGGCCAGCAAGCAGGTGGACCTCTTCGACGTGGAGACCGGCCGGCCCTACGAGCGCGGCATCGCCATGCTGGAGGCCCCCGCCGAACTGCACACGTGGAACGAGCGCGCCAAGGAGCGCGCCCTGCTCGTCATCGAAGCGGGCGGCATCGAGTCCGGCGAGGCCGAGCTGCTCTCCGCCGCGAAGGACGTGAATGGCTTCAGCGAGAAGCTCAACGACCACGTCTACCGCACCGCGAAGCAGTGGATTGAGCAGGGCAAGCTCGTGGCCGCCGTGGGTGGCGATCACGCCATCTCCTTCGGCATCGTCCAGGCCCACGCGGAGAAGTACCCCGGCATGGGCGTGCTGCACCTGGACGCGCACGCCGACCTGCGCGTCGCGTATGAGGGCTTCACCTGGTCGCACGCGTCCATCTTCTACAACGTCTGCGAGCGCATCCCGGGCGTGAAGACGCTGGTCCAGGTGGGCCTGCGTGACATGAGCGAGAACGAGCACCGCTACATCGAGAACTCCGGCGGCCGCATCCACGCCTTCTACGACGCCGTCCTCCAGCAGAACCGCTTTGACGGCCTGCCCTGGAACCAGCAGGTGAAGCAGATCGTCGACAAGCTGCCGCAGCAGGTCTACCTGTCCTTCGACATCGACGGCCTGGACCCCGTGCTGTGCCCGAACACCGGCACCCCCGTCCCCGGCGGCCTGTCCTTCCCGGAGGCCACCGCGCTCGTCGCGGGCGTCGTGCGCTCGGGCCGCACCATCGTCGGCTTCGACCTCACCGAAGTGGCCCCCGACCCGGAGGGCAGCGAGTGGGACGCCAACGTGGGCGCCCGCCTGCTCTACAAGATGATCGGCTGGATGCTGAAGTCGCAGAAGGCCTGAGGCGTCAGGCCACGCGCGGCAGTGACACGCTGAACGTCGCGCCCTGCCCGGGGCGCGACTCGGCGGAGAGCGCGCCGCCGTGCAGCTTCGCCAGCTCCGAGGCCACGTAGAGCCCCAGCGCTTCTCCCTGCGCGGGGCCCTCCGGGAAGGGCTGGAACAGCCGGGGCAGCTCCGCTTCAGGGATGCCCGGCCCCGGGTCGCTCACGCGCACCAGCACCTGCTCCGGGGACGCCTTCAATTCCACGCGCACCCCGCCCTGCCTTGCCGCGTTCGACAGGAGCACGTCGAACACCTGCTCCAGGCGCTCCGGGTCGAAGCGCAGGCCCACCGCCTCCGGGGGCACCGTCACCTCCACCGGCACGCCCGGCCCCGTGGTGCGGCACCGCGCGACGGAGGCCTCCAGGGGCTGGCGCAGGTCTCCCTCCACCGGCCGCAACGTCACGCTGCCGGAGCTCAGACGGGCGGCGTCCTGGAGATAGCGTCCCATCCGCTCCAGCGACTGGAGCTGCGCGCCCAGCGCCTCCACCGCGCTCTTGCCCGGCGGCGGCAGGTCTCGAAGCGTGCGCAGCTGATCCCTCGCGGCCTCCAGCGGGCCCTGGAGCGACTGCGCCACCCACCGGCTCAGCGCCTCCACGGGCGTGGCGGGCCCCGGGGGCACGGCGGGGGCCTTCTCCAGCACGTCGTGGACCAGCGCCTCGAAGTCGGTGATTTCAAAGGGCTTGTTGAGGAACGCGGACGCATCCGGCGAGCCCTGCTGGAGCACGGCGCTCAGGAGGATGATGGGCACCTCGCGCAGGCCCGGCTCCTGCTTCAGCCGGCTGCACAGCTCCATGCCGCTCATGCGCGGCATCATGTGGTCCGTCACCACCAGCCGCGGGCGGTGGATTCTCGCGAGCGCCAGGGCCTCCTCGCCATCCCGCGCGCGCACCACGTCGTGCCCCAGGTCCTCAATCACCTGGCTCAGGACTTCCAGCACCGCGGGTTCGTCATCCGCGACCAGGACGAGACTCATGCGCAACCGCTCCCAAGGCCCCCGCGGGCAGCCAGCAACACGCCGCGCCGGGACTCCCAGGGCTGCCCTTGCTCCCCCAACGCCGCAATCGGCCCAGGGCAAGGACGTTCTGCCTGAAAGTGCGTTCGATCACGGCCGCACCATCTGGTCTATGAAGAGCGGGACGCCGCTTCCAGACACCCAGGGAATGGCTGAGGCCTTCCCGACATTCAGACTGTCTTCCGGGAGACAATTCCCGGCGACGTACGGAGGAAGGCATGAGGGCAGCACACATCCGGTGGGGGCTCTTGCTGTGGGGGCTCGTGCTGGCACTCCCGGCGCACGCGGACCTGTCCCGGCGCCGCAGCGACGTGGTGGAGGTGGTTCAGAAGGTCTCCCCGGCGGTCGTCTACATCGGCACCGAACAGGAGGTGGAGTCGCGCTTCCGGGGCCGGCCCCGCTCACCGCTGGAGGAGTTCTTCGGCCAGGGGATGGCACAGCCGGAGACGCGCCAGCGAATCACCGGCCTGGGCAGCGGCGCCATCATCGACCCGTCCGGCATCATCGTCACCAACGACCACGTCATCCGGGGCGCCTCCGCCATCCACGTGGTGCTCGCGGACGGGCGCACCTTCGACGCGGAGGTGGTGGGCAGTGACGCGAACAACGACCTGGCGGTCCTCAAGGTCAACGCGAAGGAACCCCTGCCCACCGCGAAGCTGGGCACCAGCAGTGACTTGATGATTGGCGAGACGGTGGTCGCCATCGGCAGTCCGTTCGGCCTGAGCAAGACGGTGACCGCGGGCGTGGTGTCCGCCACGGGCCGCACCTTCCGTGCGGACGACCGCGTCTACAACGACTTCCTGCAGACGGACGCGGCCATCAACCCGGGCAACTCCGGCGGGCCGCTGCTCAACGTGGACGGGGAGATCATCGGCATCAACACGGCCATCTACGCCAACGGGCAGGGCATCGGCTTCGCCATCCCCGCGGACAAGGTGCGGCGCATCGTGGAGGAGCTCACTCGCTTCGGGAAGGTGCGCCCCGCGTGGGTGGGCATGGACACGGCGGATCTCCCCTCGCAGGTGGCCGCACGGCTCGGGTGGGACCGCACGTACGGCGTCATCGTGACGAACGTGGATCCGGACAGCCCCGCCGCGCAGGCCGGTGTGCAGCGCGGAGACGTGGTCGCGGAGCTGGGCGGTTCGCGCATCCAGGACGCGGAGGATTTCGACTCGCGCGTGCGCGGCTACCCTGCCCGCTCGGTCTTCCCCTTGGTGCTCTTCCGAGCAGGCGGCAACCGCACGGTGCAGGTGACGCCGGTCGAATTTCCAGCTCGCCTGCTTGAGAACCTGGCGTGGGAGAAGCTGGGACTGCGAGTGAAAGAGAGCAAGGGCGGGATGGCGATTGCGTCCGTGCGGCAGGGCTCGGCTGCCTCGGAGATTGGGCTGGAGCCGGGGGACGTGCTGTTGCGGATGAACAATCAGCCTGTCCCAACGGGTGACACTTTCCGTGAAGCCCTGCTGACGGCGCGACGGGGACGTAGCGTGCTGTTGCTCGTGCGGCGCGGGCGCTACGGCTACCACCTGACGCTGCCTTTCGCCGGGCAGCGAATCTAGGCGCGACCCGGGGATTCCAGGATCGACGGGAAGGGCACTAGCATGCCGTTCCCATGAGTTCGCCTCGCTATCAGTCACTCGGCCCCCTCCTTGCCGGAGAGGGCTCGCGTGCCTTCCTCGGACTGTCGATTGAGGAAGGCGCCACGCCACGCCCCGTGGTGCTCATCTGGGCACCGCCTGAAATCGCGCAGAACCCGGAGCTGGTGGCGCGCCTGGAGCGCGAGACGAACCGCGCCATCGTCTTCGAGCACCCGAACATCCTGCGCGTGCACGGCCTGGAGAAGCTGGACGGAGGCCTGGCGCGCGTCACCGAGTTCGCGGACGGTGAGCCGCTGCGGCGCGTGCTGGAAGCGAACCCGCGCATGACGCCGGGCTTCGCGGCGCTGGTGGTGGCGGACGCGGCCATGGGGCTGCACTACGCGCACGTGGCGGGCAACGACGACGGTTCGCCGCTGGTGCACGGAGACATCCGCCCCGAGACGCTGATGGTGTCCTTCAGCGGATACACGAAGGTGACGGGCTACGGCGCGCTGTCCGTGGCGCCGCGTGAGCGCGGTGGCAAGCGCGTGAAGAACCGCCGCGCGTACACGTCTCCGGAGCAGCTGTTGGGCGGGCGTGAAGCGGTCAACGTGCAGTCGGACGTGTTCCTGCTGGGCCTCACGCTGCACGAGTGCCTCACGGGGAAGATGCCGTTCAAGGAGTCGGCGGATCCGGACAAGGCGGTGCTCAACCGCGCCCTGCCCCCGATGCCGGCGGACGTGCCGCTGAAGCTGGATGCCGTCGTGCGCCGTGCGACGACGAAGCGGGCGTTGGAGCGCTACTCGTCGGCGCTCGCGTTCCGCGAGGCGCTGGTGGATGCGATTGGCAAGCTGCCGACGCACGAGGAGTTCGCGGAGCACCTGGCGAAGCTGTTCCCGCCGGAGGCCGAGGCTCGCGCGGCGCGGCGGGCGACGATTGAGAAGGGCATCGCGGAGGCACTGGCGAAGGCGGGCATGCCGACGCCGCAGATCGCGGAGATCATCGCGAACGGCGCGGGGCTCGTGGAGCCCGTGAAGAGCAAGGTGCCGGAATTCTCCTCGGCGGAGAGCAGCAAGCCGGCTCCCGTGCAGGCCGTGGCCGCCGCGCCGCAGGCTTCCGCGCCTGTGCAGCCCGTGACTGCGGCGCCTCAGGCTTCCTCCCCCGCGCAGCCCGTGGCGACGGTGGCCCCGGCACCCGTGCAGGCGCCGAGGAGCACTCCTGTCGCGGCCCCGGTGCAGAGCGCGGCCCCGAGCACCGCGAGCCAGGCCACGGCACAGCCCGTGACGCCCTCCCCTGCTCCGACTGCATCCACGGAGACGCGGCCCGCGGGCCCCATCTTCGGTGGAGCGGCGAGCCCCACGGCGCAGACGGTGGCCACGCAGAAGCCGTCACGCTCCTGGGTGCCGTTCGTGGTGGGCGGTCTGGTGCTGACGCTCGGCGCGGGCGCGGTGATCGTCCAGCGCCAGCTCCAGGGCACGATGACGGTGGAGACGTTCGACGCGGGCCTGCCCATCGTCGTCGCCGAGCCCTTCGACGCGGGCATCGAGGACGCGGGCGTGGACGCCGGTGTGGACGCGGGCCCCGTGATGGGCATCCTGGACCTCACCGTGGAGCCCCGCGTGGAGGTCACGCTCAACAACGCGCTGCTGGGCCGCACGCCGCTGTCCGCGTCGCTGCCGCCGGGCAAGCACCTGCTGACCTTCACCAACGGCGCGCTCGGCATCTCCGTATCGCGCACCGTGACGGTGGCCCCCACGGGCCGCTCCGCCTACCAGTTCTTCCTCAACAAGGCCTTCATCAACGTGCGCGGTCCCGCCGGCGCCAACGTCTCCGTGGACGGCAAGCCCGTGGGCACGGTCCCCGTGGAGGAGCTGGACGTCTTCGAGGGCTACCACCGCCTCAACGTCACCGTGGGCCCATCGCACTGGCAGAAGACCTTCACCATCGAGCCCGGCCAGCGCGTCAACTTCGACGTGGACTTCCAGGAGCCCCAGGAGGCCGCGGAGGAGTAGGCGCCGGTTGGCGGGACGCCTCCACGACGGGGCTCGGGGATGGACAAACACCCCGCGCCCTGGCTCAAGCGATAGCAGCGCGCGCGGCTCCTGAAATCGAGGCCTGGCGAAATTCAGGCAGGCTCATGTCATCGACTGACGACTCCAACGTATAAGCCGATCATGAACCTGCTTCTGAACCTGGTGTGGATCATCTTCGGCGGAGGGCTGGTGCTCTGCCTCGAGTACCTGTTGGGTGGACTGGTGCTCTGCCTCACCCTCGTCGGCATCCCGTTTGGCGTGCAGTGCTTCAAGATGGCCGGTCTCGCGCTGATGCCCTTCGGCAAGGACATCGAGGATCTTCCCAGCGCAGGCGCGATGAGCTTCGGGCTCAACATCGTCTGGGCACTCTTCGCTGGAATCTGGATCTTCCTCACCAACGTCGTCATCGGCGTCAGCCTGGCGCTGACGATCATCGGCATCCCGTTCGCGCTGCAGCACCTCAAGCTCGGAATGGTCGCGTTCGCGCCATTCGGCAAGCGCATTCGCGGCTGAACGCCCCCTCCACCCGGCTCCCGGAATTGGACGAGTTGATCCGCCGACAGGGGCTTTCGGTGGTGAAGCCCGCTTCAGGCCAGACGCCCTTTTGAACGAGGGCATGAAACCGGCTCATCACCCCAGGTGCTACAGAATCGCGCACACCGCTCGTGCTGCTCGGACGGAGCGGTGCTCGAGGTCAGCCGGTCCTTTGGAATCAGCGCGAGTAGACCGAGCCTCGCGGAGCCTGGACTTGCCGGAGCCGGCTCCCCGCGTGTGTCAGTCCGCGGACGTCTGCCGCGTCATGGTACGGTGAGGGGCGCCGCTCGCGGGACTGTGATGCGATTTCCGAACCGGGCCTTTGGAGCTTGACTAGCTAATCGTGTCCGCCCTCCCCGAGCGGCGCTCCCGCCTCAGGAAGGGTGAACCTTCGATGGACATCGTGGGAGCACGTGCCGAGCAGGTCGCCCGTGAGGACCTGGTCATGTTCGTCAACGCGTGCTTCTCGTGCACCGGGCAGCGCGAGTTCTACAACGACGGGCGCGGGCAGGCGGTGTCCATCGAGTTCCTGCACGCCTACATCCTCGGCAACTACCGCCGCCTCTACACGCGCACCCTGGCCGCGGGCATCAACCACTTCAACCAGGCGCAGATCATCCTCAACCTGCTGGCGAGCGGGAAGCAGACCCCGTCCGCGGACCGGCACGAGGAGGGCGCGCTCATCGCGGCGGCGCTCCGGGCCCTGCCGCCCCAGCGGGCCTACCGGGTGCTGGACGTGCTGCGCGAGCGGCGCATCAACAACCGCCGCTCCCGCGCCATCGTGCGCGAGTTCCTGAAGGGGCGCGCGGACCTGCACTTCGACGCGGTGAAGTACCGCTCCAAGCTGCGCGCCGCCGTGGCGCACACCCACCTCAAGCTGCCCGGAGAGCTCAACCCCTTTCTCTTCCACGGCTGGCGAAAGCGCGTGTTCCAGGCGCCCCTGCTGGAGACGTTCCGCAAGGCCCACTACGACGCATCCGCCCTCTTCGAGCTGCCCTACACCGTCGCCGAGGGGCTCGCCGCGAAGCACCAGCTCCCCCGGGACGTCTTCCTGCGGAAGATCGAGCCGCGCCTCACCGCCGCCGAGAGGCTGCGCTTGCAGGGCTCGGCCACGCGCGCCCAAGGGGCCATCGCCCTCGACCTGGGGCGCACACCGCTCACCCGGCTGGCGCTCTACGTGCTCTCCCTCCCGCTGGAGGTGCGACGGGAGCGGCTGGCGGAGCTGCACACCGCGCTCGAGCAGGCTGCGGTGAACAGCCTGCGCCGGGCCTCGGTGCCCCTGGGCCGGGTGGCGGCCGTGCTGGACAACAGCTACTCCGCCTCGGGCTCGAGCGAGAAGCGCCGCCGGCCCCTCGGTGTGGCGCTCGCGGCGCACTACCTGCTGGCCGCCACGGCGCGCGAATACCTCGCTTTCTGGATGCATCCTCCCGAGCACCCCCTGCTCTCGCGCGCCCGGGGGCAGACGGACCTCGCCACCCCACTGCTGGACGCGCTGGATTGGATGCCCGAGCTGGTGGTCGTCGTGTCGGATGGCTACGACAATGATCCCCCGAACGCCGTGGCCGAGGTCACCCGCCTGTTTCGCACGAAGCTGGATCCCGCCCGCCGCACCACCATCATCCACGCCAACCCCGTGTTCGCCTCGGAGCTCTACGCGCCCCGGGGGATCGGGACGCACGTGCCCACCGTGGGCGTGAGGGACGCGGAAGACCTGCCCACGGTGCTCGGCTTCGCGCGCTTCGCCGAGGGGGCCTCTCCCCTGGCGGAACTCGAGGACTACCTGGCGGCGCGCGTGCGGCGGATGCTCGAGCACTCGCCCCGAGGCCACGCCGGAACCGAGCCCCCGAAGACCCGCTCCGAGCTCCCGGAAGAGTCGCTCGACGAGGAGGTGACATGAAGGAGGGAGATAAGAGCGCGGTGCGGCGGCTGCCGCTCACGGGGCTGCGGCTCGCGCCCTCGCAGGTCTGGGGGAGCATCCGCCTGGTGCCCGTGCTGCGCGATGACATCCCCGGAGACCTGCGCATCACCCGCAGGAGCTACGACGAGGACGTGAGCGTCGTGTCGCTCCAGGGCGGGTTGATGGAGCCCGGGCTCCATTACGTGTCCTACGTCCCCCATGGCCTGGTGGTGGACTGGGACGACAAGGGCGCGGCGGTGACCTCCGAGACCCGACTGCGCAAGCCGGAGGCCAAGGAGGGCAAGAGCCTCAAGCGCGGGCCCTTCTCCTCGACGCGGGTGCTGCACCGCATGGTGCACCGCGAGGACAAGAACCGGCTGCGGCTGTTGCCCATGCACCTGACGATGGAGGGCTTTCTCGCGCTGTATTTCGGCGGGCCGCAGGTGGCATGGAGCGAGTACTCCCAGGAGGCGCTCTCCCAGGGGCTCAATCCCCGGAGCGAGTGGAGCTCCTCGGGTTGGGCCAGCGCGGCCTTCGCGGAGGCGCTGCGCATCTTCGAGCTGCACGAGCGCCAGGTGGGCGTGCTCATCTTCCAGGCGGACGCGCTGCTCTCCTGCGCCATCGTCTCGCACCCCGAGGACTACCGCGCCTTGCACCGAGCCCTGCTCGAGGACTTCTACGGGGATCTGCTCGTGCAGTACGGCTTCCTGGGAGACGTGCCCGTGCTGGGGACAGGCGTGGAGGACGCGAGCGTGAACTCGATGAAGGACCTGAGGGCCGCCATCGAGCGCATGCGCGCGGACTGGGCGGACTTCATGGGCTTCATGGCCGAGGGCATCATCGGCGCCGAGGTGCTCACATCCCCCCTCTACGAGGCGGGGCCCTTCCACCTCCAGCGCTTCATCACGGGCTTGTCGCCCTCGGAGGAGAACCACATGGGCGAGGCCATCCTGCGCGGCGACGGCACGGTCGAGTACCTCAAGACCTACCGGCTCTCGGCGGCGCAGACGCGCCGGGCCTATCTGCTCAAGCAGCTCGCGCAGGGGGGCTGGAGTCTGGAGCGCACCGCCGAACATCTCAAGACGACCCGGGACGAGCTCATCGTCCGGCTGCGCAACGCGGGCTTCGGCTACCTCCTCAAGGAGCACGTCCTCAAAGCGGCCGAGGCCCGGCACGCGCGGCGCTGAGCGCTACGCCGGGGCGTGAACGCGGGCCGGGCGGCCTCGGGCTCGTCGAGCTTGCGCGAGAGGCGATGCCGTTCGCGGTTGATGCCGTCCACCTGGGCTGGCGAGAAGTCGACCGTCATTGCCTCAAGTGACAGGCTCATCTTCCATGGGAACGTGGCTGAACGTGGCCTTCATTCAGTGTGCGGATACAGCTCGAGTCGAGAGAGAACTCTCACGCTTGCTGGTGGAGGAGGGGCGGCGATTGACAACGCCCAAGCCGCGCACCCCGGAGCGGTACGATCGCATGCAGTACGGGCTCGGTGACGAGGTCCGGCGCTGGGGACTGGCGGGGTTTCAGGGAGCACCTGGGTGGACCGTCCTGCGCACGGCCCCCTTCGAGCTCCTGCTGCAGGGAACTCCGCCGCTGCTCGCACGCCTCTCCTCGCGACTGGGCGTGCCCGCCTTTCAATACAACATCTATGACAGCACCCCAGAGTTCTTGATGGAGGTGGATGCCGACGGGCGCGTCGAACTCTCGGGGTTCGTCGGCCAAGAAATAACGCGCTATTGGAACAGCGAACCGCCAATGGATCGTTTGGATACGCAGTTTCGTATCATCGATCCATCAGCAGTGGCCGCATGGGCAGAGTCGGCCATGCCGGAGGCGCGTGTTACCGGATGGCTCTATCGCCCCCACGCCGCCCCGCCTCTGACGGACTTCGACAAGCTGTTTGAGTCACAGCGGGCGGATCTCGTGCGATGGCTCGGGCAGTTGGGCACCCGAATCGACCCCGAGAGCCAAGAGTGGCGAGTTCATCCCTCGCACATCGTTCGCAGGCTCGCTCAAGCTGGCAGTTCGTTTCTTCCCGCCGAAGAATGCGTGGAGCCGGCCATCAAGACCGTATTTGGCGGGCCGAACGCCAGGCACTGCGACAACCTCTTTCTCGTGGAGACGCTCGTCCCCCATGCCCCCATGCCCGTCGATGGATTCGTGTTGTACGCGGAAGCGAGCAGCATGGAGGCGTAGGTGCATCATGACCGCTGGCTCGACTGAACGGACGTGACCATGCGACTCCGCGCCTGCGCCGCACTCCTGCTCTTCCTCTCGGGTCGATGACCACGCAAAGCACCCTTGGCATCATTGTCTATGCGCCAACTCTGCTTGCGAGGGACGAGCGCACGCTCGCTGTCGTCCATGGGATGGAGCGGGCCTTCCCTGGCTTGCGCCTCGATTGGAAGGTTTCCGAGGAGGGGCGCCTCATCGCTTTACCGCAACGAGACAGGTGGCTTTCCGAAGGGACCGGGGACGGAGGATTCCCACTCGTGTGCAACGGTGACGAGAGCTTCCCAGTGACGATTTATGGATTGCAAATTCCCGCACGACAGGCACCGGGCGGTAAGCCGTTATTCGATGCCCATGCAGAGCTACCACTGGTCGAGGCCGTCATCGCAGCCGCAGCGGAGGTTCTCGTAGGCGTGGCAGAGGGGGCCCGCGCGTTTTGGGGGCATGCGACGCCGTCTAGCGCGGGGGTCGAGATCGCACGGCAAACACGAGATCCGGTCCACAAGCCAGGGATTCCGCCCCGAGGGCTGCCAGCACTCAAGCTGCCCGAGAAGATCCGCGCGCCTGAGATTCCGCATCGCCTCGGGTGGCTGAACTACTGGTCGGCCGCCGCCGCAGAAGCCATCGGGTTTCCGGACCCGACCCGCGACGCCGACCTTCTCTCAAGAGCACGTCGCACGGAGTCGGGCGGATGGGTCGTGCAGCTCACCGACGCGCCGCTCGACCTGGACAACCCCGCCCACCTGGACGCGCTCCAGCGAGCCTATGAACGGTTCCCTGAGATCGGCGGACGTGCAGCACCTTGACCCGGCTCAGGGGCCCGGCTTTCCTTGAGTCCTGGGATGCGTGCTCAAATCTACCGTGCGGTGGGGGTCTTCATTCTTCTTGCGCTGGGGATGATCGGTTGCCGAGAAGCAGCTCCCCCCATGACCGCGCTGCGCATTCATCCACCCGTCGCGGGTCATGAACTCTGGCTTGCCTCCCACTACAAGGCCGAAACGCGCGAGCACGGCTGGCTGATCACCCCGGCCTCTGGCGCACATGAGTCTCGCGATCTAATCCAGATCGCTGTCGACATCATCGCGGGCCCCGCCCCGGATGCTGGGTCGACGGAGCGCGTGGGCGCACGGCGGCTGCGGCGTCTGGTGGAGACCTCCGAGGGCGGCTCCAGCGGGGAGGCCGTGACCCTGACCTATGTCGAGGCTTTGGGACCAGCAGCCTCCGTTCGCTACCGGCAGATGCGCTTCGCCGACGGCCTGGCCCCGAGCTTCGAATTGGACGAGTTGATCCGCCGTCAGGGGCTTTCGGTGGCGAAGCCCGCTTCAGACCCGACGCCCTTTTGAACGAGGGCATGAGACCGGCCCATCACCCCAAGCGCCTCAGAATCGAGCACACCTCTCCTGCATTGGTGACCGCGCCGCGCCAGCCCGCTCGCTTGACGGTCCACGCGGAAGCTGGAGAACATCCGGATCCGACGAGGGACACGGATGCTCTTCTATTACGAATGTCAGCACTGCAAGCGGGTCAGTGATCTGTTCAACGCCGGGGAGGCGCTGACGCAGCCGCCCTCCTGCAACGAGTGCGTGAAGAAGTTCGGCGCGACGCCCGCCGTCCAGAAGTCCATCAACGCCTACATCTTCAACTGCCGGCGGTGCGCCTACACCTCCGGGCTGTGCTCCGCGGACGACTATCCGACGCTCAAGGGCGCGCGTCCCCTGTGCCCCAAGTGCGGCAAGGCCGACGAGGTGTTCCTCCTCAAGCCGCACGTCGCGAAGAAGCCGTCGCGCCTGGGCAAGCGCAAGGAGCCGGGGCAGTTGGACCCGACCCAGGTGAACGACCTGGGCCTCTACGGCACGGAGGACGTGGACACTTCGATGCTGGAGGCGTTCGAGCAGCACACGAAGAAGAAGCGCAAGCTGGAGCTGGGGCCGCAGGACGCGACGGTCTACGACCAGGCGTTCGAGTTCGAGGACACGTCCGACAGCGCGCGGCTCGCGACGAGCGAAGCGGTGTACCAGTCCCGCAAGCGCTTCCGGCGGAAGTTCGACACGAAGTACGGCGCGCTCAACGACACGTCCAACCCGCTGAAGACGGAGCTTCACGGCGGCAAGGTGGTGCCGTTCTCCACGTACAAGAAGAAGCTGGGTGACTCGGAGACGATTGGCAAGACGTCCTACCCCCGCGGGGGCAGCTCCATGCCCACCATCGTCAACGCGGCGAAGCTCATCGAGCGCGACGTCACCTGGGACTACCGGGAGCTGGGGCCCAATTCGTTCCTGCGCAGGCTCAGCGCGCTGCTGTTCGTCATTGAGTTCAACGGCGGAGGCGACACCAATGTCCCGGTCGAGGTCCAGTCCATGTGGGCCGCGGGTTCCCTCTTCCTGGCCTCCAACAACATCACGTACTCCGATGCGCTGCTGAGCGCGCTCCAGACGCAGACGTCGCTCCAGACGTTCCTCGCGGACATCAAGCTGCCCAAGTCATCGTCCGGCGCCTACGCGACGAAGATGCGGAAGATTGGCAAGCTGCACGCCAACAAGCTCCCCCAGTACCAGCGGGAGTTCAACAGCGGCCTCTATCCGTCCTACTTCCATTACAAGTGGCCGTACGTGTTCAACGCGCTCACGCAGTCCCTGACGTTCGGCTCCGCGAACACGCTGGGGCTGACGGTGGCCAACCACGCGAATGGCTTCAAGCACTGGACGCTGGAGGGCGCCCCCGTCCAGGCCGGCAAGGTCTACGTGGTGCTCCCCAAGAAGTTCGGGAAGGGCACGGGGAGCACCCACTTCACCAAGAAGGACATCCACGCAGAGGAGCTCTTCTACCCGGTGCTCACGGCGCTGGATGGGGCGGGGAGCCTGACCTCGTTGGAGCCCGCGTTCATCGGCGGGGTCAAGACCCCCTGCCGGACCTGCGCCATGGTCTTGGAAGCGGCGGCGAACAGGCTGGGCGACAAGCTCATCCTGCCCACGAACGCGTTCGGGCATTACTGGTCGGGGTCGGGGATGCACGTCCCCAACAAGACCTTCGATCAGAACGACGAGTCGATCGTGTTCGGCAGCAAGGCCAAGATCCGGGACGGCTCCCACGCCCTCTACGCCACGGAGATGCCCAGGTCACCCGAGCACAAGTGACGCACGGGCGGGCCCGCGGAGGCCCGGCCTATGCCTCCGCGAGCGCCCGGCGATGGATGGCCACCCAGAAGTCCGCCGCCTGGCGCGCGCCGTCCAGCAGGGGCTCGGGGCCGTGCGCACAGAGCGACTCGCAGAGCGCCTGGGCCCGCGCGCTGTGCTCCACGTCCACGTCCAGGTGCACGAGCAGGAAGCGCGCCCGCGTCCTGTCCAGGCCGAGCCGCCCCAACCCCTGGCGTGTGTCGCCCCCGAGGTGCCGCGCCACGCCCTCCAGCACGTACAGGGCGCCAAGGAACGAGAGCTGGCGCTCCGCCGGGATGCCTTCCCAGAAGGCGTGGAACGCGGAGACCTCGCGGGGCGTGGCGTCCGACGGCGTGCGCCCGAAGGCCGCGAGGTCCGCCTTCGCGAGCTGGTAGTGGGACTGCTCGTCCGCCGCGAGCTCCGCGAAGAAGGCCTTCAGCACGGGGAGCGTGGCGCGTTCGGCCGCGAGCCGCAGCCGGTCTCCACTGCGCAGCGTGTAGTGGTACATCATGTCCAGGAAGGCCACGTACCGCTCGGGCGTCACGGCCGGCAGCCAGCCCGAGACCTGCCGGGCCATGCCCACGGTGAGTGCCTCCAACTGCTCCCGCATCGACACCATCTTCAGTCCCTCCGGGTTGAAATCAGTCCGCCCAGGGTCCGCCGCGCGTGCGCGAGGTGCGGCGCCGCGCGCTCCAGGCCCAGCTCGTCCACCGCCACGACGCCCGCGTCCAGGAAGCCCTCGCCGCCCAGGCCCCGCCCGCACGCCGTGGGCACCGCGCGCACGTCCACGAGTCGCAGGGGGCCCCCCGCGTCCCGCGCGAGCGCGAGCTTCAGCACCGCTCCCGTCTGGCACGCCCGCGTGGGCATGATGCTCAGGAAGTTGCCGAGCGAGTACGCGATGAGCCCCACTCGCGGCGGCCCTCCCCGGCGCACCTGCGCGGGGCATGTGGGGTCCCCGCCGTCGATGGAGACCAGCTCCACGGGCTGCAGCACGTGCGGCGAGGAGCCCAGGAGGATGTCCGCCCCGCGCTCGATGAGGCGGTAGGCGTGCTCGCGCTGGAGGGACTCGGGCCAGTACTCGTACTCGAAGCCCCAGTGCGGCATGAGCACCACGAGGTCCGGCCCCACCGCGCGCGCCGCGTCAATGAGGGCGCCCAGCCGCTCCCAGTCGGGCGCATGCAGCGGGTTGCCCAGGCGCGTCACCGGAACGCCCCCGGGCGGCGCCCCCGTGAGGTGGTTGATGTCATACGTCACCGCGGCAATGCCCAGGCGCACTCCGGCCACCTCCAGGCCCGCCACCGCGTCCTCCGCCCGGGGGCCTCCGACGCAGCGGTGCTCCGGGCGGGCCAGCACGCTCTGGCGCGTGCGCTCCAGCCCTTCCGCGCCCTGGTCCAGCGCGTGGTTGTTGCACAGCGAGAACACGCGGTGGCGCGCGGTGCCCTCCCACGCGTCCAGGTAGCCCGGTGGCGCGTTGTAGTGGAGCGTCTCGTAGGCGAGCCGGGGCACGGGCCGCGCCGGGTCCACGGGCGTCTCCAGGTTGGCGAAGGCCACGTGCGCGTCCGCCATCAGCGCGCGCACGCCCGGGGAGAGGGCCTCGCGGAAGCCGCTGCGAATCCACATCACATCGCCCACGGCGCACAGGTTGAGCGCCGCGGGCGCGTCGGGCTTCCAGCTCCCGGAGGCGAGGTGCCGGGCGACGCGCGCGAAGTGCTCGGCGTCCTCGGTGCGGCGCGGCTCGGGGACGTGGAGGAGGCTCTTGGCGATGTAGCGCAGGTTGAGGTCCCAGCGGGACAGCGGCCAGCGGCCGTCCTCGTAGCGGATGTCCGCGTACAGCTGGCGCAAGGCGTTCATGGGCGCTTTCGTTCCAGGGTGACGAGCCGCACGTCCTCGTCCACGACGGTGGGGCCGGCGAGCAGCGCGCGTCCCATGACGTCGAGGTAGCTGTCGAAGACGGGGGCGCCGCGCGCGAGCAGCCCGGGGCGCAGGTGGGTGTGCAGCCTCGCGAGGTTGTAGCCGGGCACGCGCGGATAGAGGTGGTGGTCCAGGTGGTAGTTGAGCCCGTTCCAGAGGAAGGTGACGAGCCGCGTGCCGCGCACCGTCGTCGCGGTGTGGAAGCGGTCCCCGCGCCACGTGTTGGCGTAGTGGTCCGCGATGGACTTGAGGCCGTTGAGAGGGCTGGCGAAGAGCACCGGCAGCAGCCAGCACTCCACCGCGCCGGGGACGAGCCCGTGCCGCGACAGCAGCCAGAAGAGCCCCGCGTAGAATCCCGCGTAGCAGAGCAGCACCGCGCCATGGCGGCGCAATCGCGCTCGCGAGAAGTGCTGCAGCGGATAGAGGACGTTGAAGTAGATGAGGCTCAGCGGGAGGCCGAGCAGCACGGTGGCGTAGAAGAGCGCGCTCAGCCCGAGCGAGCGGCGGCCCGCGTTGTAGGCGTCGGGGTCCTTCTGCGTGCGGTTCCAGCGGTGGTGCGCGAGGTGGTCATGGCGCATGGGCTCGTAGGCGATGCCCACGAGCAGGCTGAGCGCGTTGCCGAAGAGGCGGTTCTGCCACGGCCTCGGGAAGAGGTTGTCGTGCCACGCGTCGTGGTCGAGTTGGATGAGCCCCATCACCGCCCCACCCGCCAGCATCCACAGCGGCAGCTTCACCCAGACGCTGCCCGCGTGGGCAATGGCCACGGCCGCCGCGACCCAGACACCCAGGTGCAGCGCCGCCATGCCCACCGCGCGCGGAGGACGGATGCGGAGCAGCTCCACCAGCTCGGCGCGGGAGAGGCCGGGCTCCAGGGGCGCGGCACCGGGCGAAGCAGCGGGACGTAGGAGGGCTGGCTGCATGGCGCGTCAGAAGTAGCGAGGGACGCGCTGGCAATAGCGCGCGTAGGGCTCACCGAGGCGGTCCGCGAGGAACCGCTCCTCCTGGAGCACCAGTTGATGGAAGAGCCCCCCGAGCGCCGCACAGGCGCCCAGCGTCACCACGGACGGAGCCCAGAGCGAAGCCCCTACGAGGTACAGGTAGGAGAACACGTAGATGGGGTTGCGCGAGGAGCGGTGGAGTCCCCCCTCGTGCAGCTCGGGCCGGGACTCCCCCGCGTCCACGCCGATGCGGAAGGCCGGGCCCATTCCATACTGGGCCCACAGCATGCCCATGAGCCCCACGACACCGAGCACCCAACCCGCGAGCGGAGGAATGGGCAGCAGCGGCCGTCCCCAGGACATGACGGACCACGCGGGCCAGAACGCGGCCGCGAGCACGGAGCCGGCCCAGAGCAGCGAGACGCCGCTGATGCACCGCGTGACGCGCGTGTGCGCGGAATCCGCCGCCGCGCTCCGGTAGGCCAGCGGGCTGCGCCCGAAGCGCAGGCGGTAGACGAGGCTGGAGCCCAGGTGCCCCGCGAGCACATGCAGGGAGATGAAGCCCAGGTACACCCCGGGCGCCTCGCGCAGCCCCATCATGGCGCGAGCACCTCCGCCCGCAGGCCGAAGCCCGAGGACGCCCACCCGGCGACGCGCTCCGTGAAGTCGCGCAACTCCTCGCGCGTCCAGAGGCCCTCGAAGGCCGCCGTGTTGATGTTGAGCGTGTCCGCGAACGCCAGGCCCGTGGCGCCCCAGGTGGCCGTGTGGCTGCGCATGGAGCGGATGCGGAACGGCGCCTCCGTGAAGTGCTTGTCCATCCGTCCCAGGTAGGTGACGACGAGCGTGTTCGTCCGGGGCTCGGCGATGAGCCCGGGACGCGCGTTCTTGCGCAGCACCCGCGCCGGTGCGAGCCGGGCCACCGCCATGCACTCCAGCGCCGTCGTCCAGTGCACACCCTCATCGAGCACCCGCTGCACCTCGGAGCGGAGGAAGCGGGCCAGCTCGCGCGGAGCCTCCAGCCGGGCGCGGACCTCCTTCAGGGAGATCTCAATCGGCACCGCGGAGCAGCCATTGCCCAGCGTCCGCCCGAGCCCCAGCATCCGCCGCAGGTCCACCGGCATGCGCAAGCGGATGAGTCCGTCCGCCGGGGACTCTCGCAGCGCCACGCCCGCGAGCAGCGCGGAGAAGAAGACCTCCGACGCATGGAGGTCCGTGTCGCCCTGGGAAAGCGTGAGCCGCGCCGTGGCCGAAAGCGCGTGTCCGGCGGTGTCTCCACTGCGGCGCAGCCCCATTCCCCGCTGTGCCAGGAGCCGCCGGCGCGGACTCGTGAGCCCCAGCACCACGCCCGGCTGGCGCAGCGCCGCGAGCAGCACCTTGCCATCCGTGAGCGTCGAGGGCTCCAGCGGGCGCGACTCCGACCCGCGTCCCGCGCAGAGCAACCACAGCCGCTCCAGCAGGTGCGCCAGCGCCTTCGCGTCCCCGATGGCGTGGTGCAACTGGATGCCCAGCAGCCAGGGCCCCTGGGCCGCGTCCACCATGGGATGCAGGTGCAGCCGCAGCGGCACGTCGCGCGTGAGGTCCACCCGCGTGTTGATGATTCGCGCCACGGCGTCGGGCTCGGACAGGGGCGCCGCGCCTTCCACCAGGGCCGCGTCCACCTCCGCGTCCCCGCGCACCGCGGGCACCCATGCGCGGCGCGCGTCGCTCCAGGCCACGTTGAGGCGTTCGCTCTCCCGCACCAGCGCGCGCAGCCCCCGGCGCAGGAGCGCCACGTCGGGCCTGTCCTCCAGCCGCAGCAGCACCGTGGCCCAGATGGTGGCGACCTCGCCGTCCAGCCGCGCCATCACCGTGTCTACGAAGTTCGCGCGCATCGCTCCCTCCATCCCGCGAAGAGCTCCCGGGCCCGCGCGCAGTCCAGCCGGGCGCGGCTCACGACCTCGCACGCGGCCCTCGCGTCCGCCACGTATTGGAAGACGAGTTCATCCGGCTCGTGCTGGCGGAGGCGGATGCCCGTTGGAAGAAAGCCGGCCGCGAGGAGCACCGGCGTCCCCTCGGCCACCCGCTGGGGCTCGCCCATGGGCAGGTGGATGAGGTCCACGCGCGCCCGCTCCGACGTGAGCGCCGGGGTGTCCTCCGCGCTGAAGCCCACGAGGACCCGCCGCTCCAGACGCAGCGACGCGTTCCAGTCGAGCGGACGCAGCACGGCGCCCTCCCTCCCTGCCCGGCGCTCCAGCGGCGTGAAGGCCACCGACTCCGCGAGCCCCATCCCGGCCAGGATGGACGCGAGCCACTCCCCCCACGGGCCCTCCGGCAGGTAGCGCCGGCGTGGCGGCGGGGGCGCGAGCACCGTCGTCATCGCCAATGCCTGCATGGGCACGCCCGAGCCCTCCTCCACGCCAATCACCGTCTCGCCCCGCGTGTAGTTGACGACGAGGCCCATGGGCCTCGCCCGCATGAAGCGCGAGGCGTAGCGCTGCGCCATGACGTGCAGCGTGGAGGTGTTCTGGTGCAGGAAGCCCACCCAGCGCCCGAGCCGCTCCAGCAGCGAGCCCCACAGCGCCTCGTGCTCGGCGCGGCCCATGAGGGTGCGGCGGCTCGGCAGCGCCACGGAGAGCCCCGAGTCCAGCGAGTCCCGCCCCGGCTTGCTCCACAGGCCCGTGTGCCACAGCAGCGCCCCCCGCTCGTCGAACTCGCCAAGGCTCAGCAGCGCCCCGTCCCTCCAGAGCCGTCCGGCACCGCCGGGCTCGTAGAGGAACGGGTAGGAATACGTCTCCGCGTAGCGCGCGTGAAGCAGCTCGCGGAAGGCCGGCTCATCGGGCTCGGCCAGCCAGCGCGTGTGCTCGCTGGGGTTGGCGGCGCGAAGGTCGTCCATCAGGGAAACAGCTCGGTCCCGGCCCATGTGCGTTAGCAATGCATCCTTGAGGCCAGCCGGGAAGGCCCCGCTCCCGCCCGGGCGCAACCTCGCTCGCCCAGCCCCCCGTGCAGCGCCTGGCACACGGGTGTGAAGCCCCCTGCACAGCCGAGGCGCATCGCTCCCGGCCGGTGGACAGGCCGCGTGAGCGCCTTGGGGTACACGCCTGCCCAGGCCGCGCTCCGCCTGATCAGGATGGGAGCCAGTCCCGGCCAAGCCCGTTTGGCGGGACCTGCTTGCTCTTTCACCCGCCGTCCGTGCCAGACTGGCCGGATGAACCGCGTCCTCCTGCTGGCCGGACTGTTGAGCCTCGTTGCGTGCAAGGGCAACATCGGGCCAAACACCAACGACGGAGGCCCCAACAACCCAGGGGATCCCGGTGGGCCCGGGGATGCAGGGGCGAACGTGGACGCCGCGTGCGTGGTGCAGTCGGTGCTCACCCATCGCTGCGCCAGCTGTCACGGCGCGCTGCCGACCCAGGGGGCGACGATGCCGCTGCGCACCCTGCACGACATGCGGGTGAGCTCGGCGATGGATGGGAAGCTCAGCAACGCCCAGCGCGCGCTCACCCGCATGGGCGACGACGCGTCTCCAATGCCGCCAGCTCCGCATGAGCGCGCGAGCGCGGCCGAACGCACCGCGCTCGATACCTGGATCAAGGAAGGGATGCCCCTCTGCAGTGGCACGGACGGGCCGCCCGTGACCGTGGTGCCCGAGCCCAACCTGCTCAATCAGTCCGAGCTCTTCGCCTGCACCGAAGGCGTGCGCTCGGATGCGCCGACGCGCATCCGCCGCATGAACCGGCGCGAGTTCACCCGCAACGTCGGTGGTTCGGTCGAGCGCAGCTGGACCGGGTTCAGCTTCTACGACAACCCGCTCGATCCCAGCGCCATCGAGCAGTACAGCTCCTGGGCCACGGACGAGACGCTGGACGAGGCCACGGTGGAGCTCTTCCTGCCGGTGGTCGGCGCGGCCGCCTCGCCGTGGACGATGAACTACCCGGACGGCAACCGGATGGAGCGTGTCTTCACCAACAGCCGCTTCAGCTGCATGTTCAACGACGCGAACCCGAGCGACACCTGCAAGCGCTTCCACCTCGGCCAGATGCTCGAGTTCGGCGTCTTCTTCCGCCCGCCCACCGAGGATGAGCTCACCCGCATCACCGCCTTCGCGACCTCGGTCATCGCGCAGGAACCGAGCTACTCCCCGCAGACCCGCGCGGACTCCATCACGCGGATCTCCAACGCCGCGTGGATGATGACCGGCGCCATGTTCCGCCGCGAGATGGGCGGCGATCCGGCCGACGGTCGCGTGGAACTGACCAGCCTCGAGCTGGGCTCGCAGCTGGCCTACGCGCTGGCAGGGCGCGCGCCCTCGGCCACGCCGAGCTTCGTGTGGCCGTACTACTCCGCGCCCCTCGAGGGGCATCTGGCGGACGTGGCCATTGCCGCGAAGGATGGCTCGCTCACGCAGGATGCGACGACCACCGCCCTGATCAAGAAGCACCTGGGCGGCGTCGATGCCAACCAGAACGGGACACCGCGCTTCGATCTGGTGCAGGACTACAACGAGGAGCAGCGCTCCAAGCGCGGGCAGTACTGGCTGGGTGACGGCGTCGCGGGCTTCTTCCGCGAGTGGCTCGGCTACGGGCACGTGTCCGCGGTGTTCAAGGAGTCCCCGGCGGCGACCTCGCGCTTCGAACTCGAGGGGCTCGGCTACATCAGCTCGGTCTCGTACGACAACCTGCTCACCAACTTCCATCCGCTGGAGCCGACCTTCATCCAGCAGTTCGACGATCTGATCGCGCGGGTGGTGGTCGAGGATCAGAACGTGCTGGCGAACCTGCTCACCACGCGCACCTTCTACGTGCCCTCCATGCAGAACGCGGCATACGACTCGCATAAGGGCCTCTCGCACCCCTACAACGTCAGCGAGATCCTCCCGGCGACCGTCGCGGGCCGCTGGAAGACGCTGCCTGCCACGGAGCGCGCGGGGGTGCTGACCCACCCGGTGTGGCTGGCCGCGCACGGCGGCAACTTCGAGGACGATCCGTCCATCGTCCACCGCGGCAAGTGGGTGCGCGAGAACCTCCTGTGCGGCTTCGTCCCGCCGCTCAGCAGCGTGCAGGTGGCGGCCCAGGTCGGCGCTCACGCCGCCGACAAGAACGCGCGCCGCCGCCTGCAGGAGGCGACCGCCGGATCGCAGTGTCAGGGCTGCCACCGCCTGATGGAACCGCTCGGCCTGCCCTTCGAGATCTACAACCACGCGGGCTTCCTGCGCGCGCGGGATCACTCGCCCAGCGGAGGCTGGACCACGCCGGACGGAAGCTCGACGCTCACGTCGATGCCGGACCCCGCGCTGGACGGTCCGGTGCGCGACGCGGTGGAGTTGAGCGAGCGCCTGGCGACCTCGCGGCACGTGAAACGCTGCTTCGTGCGACAGGCCTTCCGCTACTTCATGGGACGCCCGGAGAACGTGAGCGACGCATGCACGCTGACGCAGATGGAGCAGGCGTATGATCAGAACAACGGCTCGTTCTCCAAGATGCTGACCACGCTGATGACAAGCGACACCTGGAAGACGCGGCGCGTGCCGCAGGCTGGAGAGTGACTGCCATGTTCTCGCGACGAACCGTCCTGAAGGGCATGGCCGCCGGCCTCTTCGCGCCCTACTTCCACGACGTCTACGCCCAGTCGTCGGCGTTGCCGGCGCGCGTGGTGCTGGTCCTCGAGTGCAATGGCGTCTACCCCCGCGCGCTCCTGAGCACGGGCACCCGCGCGGCGCTGGGGGGACGCGCCAACACCTCCGACCGCCTCTTCTGGGACGCGTACAAGGACACGCCGCTGGTGCGTGAGGGCGACAATCTCGCCAGCGCGATCAGCCTCGGGCCGCTGGCGGCGTCTTCCGGCAACCTCGACCTGGTGAACCGCTCCGCCGTGCTGCTGGGGCTCTCGAACCTCATCGCGGGCGGCGGGCACTCCAGCGGGACGGGCGGGCTGAGCTGCGCGGTGAACGGCGCGGGCGCGACCTTCGACGCGGTGATCGCACCTCGCCTGCGCCGGGGTGCACCGTTCGACGTGCTGCGCCTGGGCACCAGCTCCGCGCGCGTCTCGATCGTGTACGAAACCTGCGCGCTCGGCCCCCGCAAGCCCGCGGGCATCATCGTCAACCCGTCGCTCGCGTTCGACAGCACCTTCGGCTCGCTGCTCGGCGGCTCGACGAATGGGCGCGATCGCAAGATGCTCTTCGACTTCGCGCTGGCCGACTCGCGCAAGGCGCTGGCGGAGTTCAAGGGCAACTCCAACGAGCGGCTGAAACTGGAGCGCTACCTCTCCTCGCTCGAGTCGCTGCGCACGCGGGAGGATCAGCTCGCGGGCATGGCGGACCGCGTGCGGCCCTACCTGCCGCTGGCGCCGAAGGACAACCCGCTCCTCACCGGCGCGGGCTCACCGCCCGACTCGCTGAAGTGGTTCGAGGCGCAGTTCCAGATCGCCACGGCGGCCCTCCTGGGGGGGCTGACGAACACGGTCGTGCTGGCGACGGGCACCTCGGGCTTCGACGTGGCCTACGGCCCGGACGTGAGCGACGTCCCGCGACACAGCTTGCAGCACGGCCTGGATGCGGGGCAGAACTGGGAGCGCGTCGCCGAGGTCACCCGCCGCCACGTGCAGCTGGTAGCGAACCTGGCGAGGACGCTGGCCGCCACGCCCGAGGTCGGCGCGAGCGGCTCGATGCTGGATCACACGGCGATCGTCTTCATGTCCGACAACGGCGAGCAGCACCACTCCACCTCGCGTGAGTGGCCGAAGCTCGTGGTGGGCGGCAACGCGCTGGGCCTGAAGACCGACGGGCGCACGGTCGTGTACCCGAAGTACGACGCGGCCCGGAACCGGCAGGTCTCCAACCTCTTCAACACGCTCGGCCACGCGTTCGGAGACGCGGACTTCAACACCTTCGGGCAGGAGGGCAGCACCCGCATCGCGCCAGGACCGCTGACCGAGCTGTATGGCTGAGCCGCGAGAGCGGGCCGCGGAAATCTGTCCATGTGAACGAGACAGTCAGGCACTGTGTCAAGAGAGGGATTCGCGCACCCCCGGTGCGGGATGCGTGCCGCCTGTGCTTTCCTCTACGCCGCCGTCACCGCCTCAAGCCTGACCGCCGGAGTCCGTCCACATGATGCTGTTCGCCCCGAAGGTGTTCCCCAAGCTATCCACGCTGAGCCACGCGGGCCGGTCCATGTACGTGTGGGTCTTCTACACGTTCCCACTGGCCTTCACGCTGCTGCTGGTGCCGGGCCTGTTCCTCCAGGTGATGGGCATCTCGCCCGGGGCGGCGGATGGGAACCTGTTCTTCATGCGCATGGCGGGCGGACTGCTGGTGTCCATGTCGTTCATGTCCCACCAGGCCGCCGTCCTGAACATGCGCCAGTTCTTCATCTGGGCGGTGATGGGGCGCACCTTCATCACGCTGGTGCTGATCGTCTGCACGGTGCTGGGCCTGTGCGAGCCCATCATCATGTTCTTCGGATGCATCGACTTCAGCGGGGGCATGTGGACGCTGGTGGGGATTCGCCGTGACGAGGCCGAGGAGCAGGCCCGGGCGCTCGGACCGCAGGTCATCGCCCAGCCCTCGCCCTGACCCTTCGCCCTGCTCTTCCAGGACCCGCCATGACCACCGCGCTCCCTCCGCCGGCCGCTGCTCCCCTTCCAGCCTGGAAACGGGCCTTCCGCAACATCTCCCGTCAGCATGACTTCCAGCCCCTGCGGGTGGAAGGACGGATTCCCGAAGGGCTGCGCGGGACGCTGTTCCGCGCGGGCGCGTGGACGTTCGACGTGCACGGGCTGCCGGTCCAGCACTGGTTCGACGGCGACGGCGGCGTGATGGGCGTGCGCTTCGGGCCAGACGGTGTCCAGGGCGCGGCGAAGCTCCTGGACACGCGCACCATGGTCACGGAGCGCAAGGCGGGTCGGCACCTCTACGGCAGCTACGCCATGCCCACGCCGCTGCGCAACAAGCTGCTCAACCCCCAGAAGAACAACGCGAACACGGCGGTGATGCCGTGGAACGGCCGGCTGTACGCGCTGCACGAGCCGAACCTCCCCGTGGAGCTGTCCCCGGACGACCTGTCCAGCCTGGGCGAGACGAACCTCGACGGCGTGGTGATGAAGTCGTTCTCCGCGCACCCGCGCCGCGTCCACTCGCGCAAGACCCTCTACAATTTCGGCCAGCACCACGGCCGGGTGAACACGCTGGAGCTGTACGCCCTGCCGGACGGCGCCGGAGCGCGGCACCTGGGGTCCGTGCCGCTGCCCGGCGCGACCATGGTCCATGACTCCATGGCCACGGACCGCTACCTCGTCTTCTTCCTGCCGGCCATGCGCATCGACGTGCTGAAGATGCTGCTGCGCATCGGCGCATTCTCGGACAACGTCTCCTTCCGGCCAGGGGCGGCGGCGGAGGTGGTGGTGGTGCCCATCGACGACGTGGCGCACCCCATCCGCATCCCCGCCGACTCCTTCTTCAACTGGCACTTCTGCAACGCGTACGAGGAAGGCGACACGCTGGTGGTGGACTACGTGCGCTACCCCGACTTCGCCTCCAACCAGTGGCTGGGAGAGCTGGTGCGCGCCACCCCGTCCATCGAGGCCGACGGCATGTTCCACCGCGCGATCATCGACCTGAAGGCCCGCACGTTCCGCAGCGAGCAACTGATGGAGCTGAGCTGCGAGTTCCCCCGCGTGGCCCCCAGCGTGGAGTGCCGGCCGTACCAGGCGGCCTACATGGGCGCGCACTCCACCCGCGCGGCCCGGCGCGGCATGTACGACGCGATGGTGCGCGTGGACGTCACCACCGGCCGCGTGACACGCGCCGAGCTGGGCGAGGGCCAGTACCCCTCCGAGGGCGTCTTCGTGCCCCGCCCCGGCTCGAAGGCCGAGGACGATGGCTGGGTCCTCACCCAGGTCTACGACACGAAGACGGACACCACCCACGTGGCCGTGCTGGACGCCGAGCGGCTGGACGCGGGGCCCGTGGCGCGCTGTCACTTCGAACACGGCCTGCCGCCCACGTTCCACGGCGAGTTCCTGCCCCCCAGGAATGGCGCGGCCCACGGTTAGGGGCCGCGGCGGGCCGGCGGCCGCGCGCGAACACGGCAATCCCTCACGGCACGTCGTTGGCCGGACGGTTACACCGAACACGCGCGGGCGTCAGGCTGGCGCGAGTGCATGGACGCTGTCCAGCGCGCGCGCCACGTCCGCGTCATGCGTGACGACCACCAGGCCGCGCCCGTGCGCCTTCATCCCGTCGAGGTCTCGCATCACACGGGCCGCGGTGCGCGGATCGAGATGCTCGGTGGGCTCATCGAGCAGGAGCCAGGGGGCCTCCGAGAGCCAGGCGCGCGCGAGGAGGACACGCCGCCTCTCGCCTCCCGAGATGGCCTCGCCTCCGCGGCCCAGGGGCGTGTCGAGCCCCCGCGGCTGCCTCGCGTACCATTCCCCCAGGCCCGCCTTGCGCAGCGCCGCGATGGCCTCGTCGTCGGTGAGCGTCGCGCGCACGACCCGGAGGTTCTCTCGCAGGGTGGTGTCGAAGAGGTGCGCATCCTCGGTCGAGCAGTGCAGCAGCTCCACTCGACGCTGCTCGCTCACGTCCTCGAGCGGGACCCCGCCGAGCATCACCCTCCCCTCCTTCGGAGGGAGGTGCCCCGCGAGGCTGAGCAGCAGCGTCGTCTTCCCGCTCCCGCTGGGCCCGGTGAGGGCGAGCGACCTGCCCCGCAGCACGGTGAGGTCGATGCCCGAGACGGCGGCGCTCCGGCCCGGCCAGCCGCACGCGAGCCCCTCCGCGCGCAGGTGGCCCCCCAGCACGGGAGATGGAAGCGCGGCGGCCGGAGTCTCCGCCTCGGGCGTCTCGAGGAACGGAAGCAGCCGCAGGGCCGCCTCGGTCGAGCGCAGCAACTGGGTCAGCGCCGCGGGCATGGACTGGAGGGCCTCGAACGCCCCGAGCGGCACGAGCACGACGACACAGAGCTCCACCTGGGAGAGCGCTCCGCGTTCGAGCGCCGCGAAGCCGAGGACGAGCGCCGCCCCTACGCTCGCGCTCCACGCGCCATGCAGCAGGAAGGTCGCGGCGGCGGTCCAGCGAGCGGCCCGCGCGCAGAGGCGCTCCAGGCGAAGGTCATCCTCGCGCAGGACTCCAAGCAAGACCGGCGCTCGCCCCGAAACCCTCCACTCCGCCGCGCCCTCGAGCAGCTCCAGGGCGGTGGACAGCTGATGCGACCGGGTCGCCGACGACGCCTTCTCCGCGAGGGCCAGCGCGCGCGCATTCATCCAGGGCGCCACGCCCCCCGCGACGGCCAGGCTCACGGCCAGGGCCCCGGCCGCCGCCGGGAGGAAGAAGGCGAGCAGCGCGACGCTGCCCACGCCGACACCGGCCGCGATGGCCATGGGCACGAGCGAGCGGATGACCGCCTCGCCCACCGCGTCCACGTCACCGCCGAGCCTCGCGACGAGGTCTCCGCGCTTGAGGCCGAGGACCCGGGGAAGCGGCCCCCGCGCGAGCGCGTCCACCAGCCTGGCCCTCAGCCGCGCCACGCCCCCCAGGGCCAGTTCGTGCGCGACGAGCCGGTGGGCGTAGCGGAGGCCCGCGCGAGAAAGCCCCAGGGCCCGCACGCCGACGATGGCGAGCGTGAGGTCGAGTACCGGCGGCATCTCGGCGGCGCGCGCGATCAGCCACGCGGACAACGCGCCCAGCGCCGTCGAGGCGAAGAGCGCGGCCGTCCCGAGCGCGACCGCGAAGCCCACCGTGCGGGGACGCAGCCCGAGTTCCGGCAGCACCTGGCGCAAGGGATGGTGGCTCATGCGGCCTCCGCGAGGGTGTCCAGGGATGCCGCGTGCGAGTGGAGCGTGAGGACGTCGTCCGCGATGGCCAGCGTCCGCGCGCGGTGGCTGACCAGGAGGAGGGTCGTCCCCTGCCGGGCGCGCTGCTTCAGCGCTTCGAGGACGCGCTGCTCGGAGGCCTCATCCAGATGCGCCGTGGGCTCGTCGAGCAGCAGCAGCCGCTCGTCGCCCGCGAGGATCCGGGTGAGCGCCAGCCGCTGCCGCTGCCCCAGCGAGAGGCCCTGCCCGTCCCGCCCCAAGCGCGTGTCCCAGCCTTCGGGCAGCCGCGCGGCGACGGCATCGAAGCCGGTGGCCTCCGCGGCGGCCGACAGGGCGGAGGCCGGAATCACGCGCCCCCGACAGACGCTCTCGCGCACCGTGCCAGGCTCCAGGTGGAGCCGCTGAGGCAGCCACGCGAGCTGGGCCCAGTACGTCGTCAGGTCGAGCGACCCGAGCGCGAGCGCCGCCGCGCCTTCGGGCCGCAGGAAGACGCCACCGCACGTGGGCGGCAGGAGCCCGAGCACCACCGCCAGGGCCGTGCTCTTGCCCGCGCCGCTCTCCCCTCGCAACCCGAGGATGCGTCCCTGCCCCAACGGCAGCACGAACGAGAGCCCCTCCGGTGCGCGGCGCCCGACGTCGCGCGTGGCGACCGAGACGTCCCGCAGCTCCAGCGTCCCGGAGGTGAGCGGTGGCGCGGCGAGCGTGCCGTGTGCGGGCTGGGGGACTTCGAGCCGCGCGATGGCCTGCGCCGCCGCCTCGGCTCCCTCCGCGGACGCGTGGAAGAGCGCGCCCACCTGGCGCAGCGGCGCATAGACCTCTGGCGCGATCAGCAGCACGAAGAGGCCCGTCTCCAGCGGCATCGCCCCTTCGAGCAGCCGCAGGCCAATCCCCACCGCCACGCTGGCGATGGAGAGCGTGGCGATCAGCTCGAGCACGAAGCTGGAGAGGAAGGCCCGCCGCAGCGCCTGGAGCGTGGTGCGCGCGTGCGCCTCACTCAGCCGCAGGACCTGGGCCGCGGCGCCGCGCTGCCGGCCGAGTGCCCGGAGCGTGGCGAGCCCGGTGATGAGGTCCAGCACCCGCGCGCTCAGCTGCTGCATGCTCGTGAGCTGCCGCGCCGTGGCCTCGCGCGTGAAGCGGCCCACCAGGACCATGAAGAGCGGGATGAGCGGCAGCGAGCCCGCCATCAAGGCCGCGGAGACCGGATCCGCGCGCCACACGCAGACGAGCAGGGCCGGTGTCGCGAGCGCCGTGAGCAGCAGCTGCGGTACGTAGCCTTCGAGATAGGGCTGGAGCGCGTCCAGCCCACGGGTCGCGAGCTCCACCTGCGCCACCC
>NZ_RAWR01000138.1:0-28919 GCF_003986945.1 Corallococcus sp. AB018
GTCGTCGGGTGGCGGGGGACGCTCCTCGTCCAGCAACGGCGGCGGGTGGGGCGGCGGCAGCTCCGGCCGCGTCCAGCAGACCAGCGGCGGGTCCTCCAGCAGCAACAGCGGCGGCTGGGGTGGCGGCAGCTCCGGTCGCGGCGGTGGTTCCTCCTCCTCGCGCGGCTCCAGCGGCGGCTCGTCTCACGGCTCCAGCAGCCGCGGCGGTGGCAGCGGCTGGGGTGGCGGTTCCGGCGGTGGCCACGGCGGTGGTGGCCATCGCTGAGTGAAGTGACGGCGGATGGGCCGGGTCAGACCTCGACCTGGCCCATCAGCCACGTCTCCAGCTCCGCCAGCTCGCGCTCCTGCGAGGGGTGGCGGGCGCGGACCTCGGCGACGGCCTGCTGCATCCCGTCGCGGCTGTGCGGCTTGCCGGTGAGCTCCGCCTGCAGGTCCTGCACGAGGTCCGGGTAGAGCGCATCCGAGAAGACCTGCGCGCGGGTGATGTGTCCGTTCTCCGTGTCGACGTGGACCTCGAAGAAGCCCCACGACAGGTACTCCACCATCTGGTGGCTGAAGCGGGGCGCGTTGCCGAAGCGCCAGTCCCACGACGCGTAGTGATCGAAGGTGCGCTTGAGCGACGGCTGGCTCTCCAGGAACGAGGGCTCCAGCAGCTCCGGCTCCGCGGTGGCGCCGTGGAAGTCGCAGAAGGCGCCGATCATCGCCTTCACCAGCGACTCATGGGAGGTCTCCGGCTGGAGGTCGCGGATGTTCATCACGCGCGAGCGCACCGACGCGCTGCCCTTGGACTCCAGCTTCTTCGGGTGCGGCGTGAGGTAGTTGGCCAACCGCGACAGGTTGGCGTGGATGAGGAAGGTGCCGTGATGGAAGGCGCGGTCCTTCGTCTCACGGTACGCGCTGCCGCTGATCTTCCGGGGGCCGTCCTCCAGCGGAATCACCAGGTCGTTGCGCCCGGACGCCTGCGCCGTCACGCCCAGCCGCGACAGCGCGTCCAGCAGGATGCGGACGTTCGCCGTCTTGTCGTAGCCCTCCTTCGCGGACAGGAACGTGAAGCAGGTGTTGCCCAGGTCGTGGAACACCGCGCCGCCGCCGCTGGTGCGCCGCGCGAGGAAGACCTTGTCCTCCTCCATGCGCGCAAGGTTGCACTCGGACCACGGGTTCTGGTTGCGGCCGATGACGACCGTGTTGTCGTTGCGCCAGAGGAAGAGCGTCTGGGTGGAGGGATCCAACTCGCGGAAGATCCAGTCCTCGGTCGCCAGGTTGAACCAGGGGTTGTACGTCTCCGACAGCAGGATGCGGACGCGCGGGGCTTGAGACATGGGCGCGGAGCATAACCGCCCGCCACGTGCTTGCAGGGACTTGCGCCGTCCCACTCAGGACATCCCTTCCTCCCCGGGGGCAATGGCCGAGGGGGGCTGCCTCCGGAAGACTCCGGCGCGTGTCGGGCGCGGAGTGTGGGTGCGCGCCATGGGGGCGGCCATGCGTGGAGTGTTTTCCCTGTCGCGTCCTCGTGCGGGCGGCCCGGTGGTGCTGTGGGGTGGGGCGCAGCCGTCCGGCAGCCTCAAGTACCTCACCTTCGCGCGCTACCTGGCCGCGATGCCGCCGGGCTCGCGCGGGCTGGTGGAGCTGTCCGGCGCGTCGAGCGCGCTGGCGCTGGACCTCCTGGGCCGCGAGCGGGGCCTGCCCACGGTGGCCCTGACGGACGCGGCGGGCGCGACGTACCTGCGCGCCAACGGCTTCCAGGGGCAGGTGCGCCAGGTGGACTCGATGGCGGACATGTTCCACCAGGCCCAGTCCCTGGAGCGCGAGGGCTGGAGCTGGCCCCGGCAGCTCACCAATCGAGCGATGGTCGCGTGCGTGGAGGCCTGGGCGTCGGGGTTGCGCGCGCAGGTGCGCGAGCGCTTCCCCACGGTGCGGCACGTGGTGTGTGGCTTCGGCACGGGCGCGACGCTGGTGGGTCTGACGCGCGTCTTCATGGCCGGTGGCTTCACCGTCACCGGCCTGCAGCCCGCGCCCGGCACGTCGGTGCCCGGCTGGCGCACGTGGGGAGCCCAGAACCTGGGCGCGGAGGACCTGTTCTTCGAACACCAGCCGCGCATGGTCCTGGCCACGGCCGCCCCCGCGCCGGATGCCTTCACCTCGCTCCTGGACTGGGCGCGCCGGCAGCCGAATCCTGAACGGGTGCTCGTCATCGCGCACAACGCCCGGGAACCGGACTCCGCCCGCGCCTGAGGCGACCGCGCGCCTACCGGTGCGCCGCTTCGATTCGCGCCCGCACGGCGGCCACTCCGTCGCGCGGGTACGCGGGCACGTGGGACAGCTCGCGTTCAGCCAGCCGCAGGAGCGTGCGCGCGAGGCCCGGCGTATCGCCTTCCAAAGCTCGCGCCAGCTCACCGCCGGTCTCCGGATACACGCGCTCCACGCGCCGCACCGGATCCAACCCGTCCAGCAGCGAAGCAGCAGGGGCGGGGACATGGCGCGCGAGCAGCAGGCAGAACAGGCGCACCGCTTCGTAGAGCCGCGAGCGCCCGCTGAGCCCTTCGCCGCGCGCGTGGCGGCCCACGCCCACCAGCACCTGCGTGAGCCACTGTCCGAAGAGCCACGCGTCGTCCGGGGCCGTGCGCTGGAGCTCCTCCGCCGTGTCCCGCGCGCGCTCGTCCATGCGCTCCGTCACGCCGCCCTTGTCCAGCAGCACGCGGTAGCGGTTGACGCGCGCGAACGCCAGCTCCTCCAGGTCGAACACCGCGAACTCCAGCAGGTGCCCGTCGCGGTACACGACCTTGAGGCCATGCGCCGTCTCGCGGAACGCCAGCGCCACGTCCTCCGCATGGGGCAGCCAGCCGCGCTCCTGTCTCAATGTTTCAGCGTGTCCGGGCCATGCGACGACGAAGAAGTCATGGTCGCTGAAGTCATCCGGCGCGTAGTCGCGCGCCGCCATCGAGCCCAGCGCCACGAGCCCTCGGAAACGGCCGTCCGCGTCAGCCCTGCGCGTCAATTCCACGGTGAAGGCCTGATACGCGGCGGTGTCCAAGCGCGTGCTCCTCGGGAAGGACCCGCATGCTGCCACTCCGACGCGGGGCGCTGAAGTCGTAATGCATTGCGTTGATTTGCGATTATGCGGTGCGTCTCGATTTATGACGCAGCGGGTCGCAGAGGGGAAGGGGAACAAACACATGCGTCTGTCCTGACCCGGAGCTGACACGCTTTTCAGTTAATTCTGAGGTTGGCTTGATTTTTATCAGAGCCTCGCTTTATGGGCTGATTCGCGGGTCAATCCCTTCGATGATCCGCCCTCCCCAATCAGGAGCCTGTATGCGAAACGCCGTCCGGACCCTCGTTCTGACTGTCGCGGTTCTTGCCCTCTGGGCGCAGCCCGCTCGCGCCGCGGATACGTACACGCAGACGAAGTACCCCATCGTGCTGGCGCACGGCATGGCGGGTTTTGATTCGCTGTTCGGGGTGCTCGACTACTTCTACGGCATCGAGTCGACGCTGAAGTCGGGCGGCTCGAAGGTCTACATCACGCACGTTCCGCAGTTCAACACGAGCGAGGCGCGCGGCGAGGCGCTGCTGGCGCAGGTGCAGGACGTGCTCGCGCGTTCGGGCGCGAAGAAGGTGAACCTGATTGGCCACAGCCACGGCGGCCTGGACGTGCGCTACGTGGCGGCGGTGCGGCCGGACCTGGTGGCGTCCGTGACGACGGTGGGCACGCCGCACAAGGGCGCGGACCTGGCCACCTACCTGCGCTCGAACATCAAGGGCGGTTCGTTCACGGAGGGCGTGCTGTCGTACTTCGCGAACAACCTGGGCCTGGTGCTGGGCCTGCTGTCCGGCCACACGCAGTCCCAGGACGCGATTGGCGCGCTGACGGCGCTGTCCGCTTCGGGCGCGGCCACGTACAACGCGAAGTACCCGGCGGGTCTGCCCACCTCCTCGTGCGGCACTGGCGCGGCGACGGGCACGCAGGGGCAGCGCTACTACTCCTGGTCCGGCACGGATCCCTTCACCAACGTCTTCGACGCGTCTGACTACGCCCTGAAGCTGTCGTCCTTCTTCTACAGCGAGTCCAACGACGGCCTCGTGGGCCGCTGCAGCTCGCGCTTCGGCACGGTCATCCGCGACAACTACGACATGAACCACCTGGACGAAGTGAACCAGGTGCTGGGCCTCACCGCGTTCTTCACCGACCCGAAGTCCGTGTTCCGCACCCAGGCGAACCGCCTGAAGACCGCGGGCCTGTAATCCCCCAAGGAGTGCCCCGCCATGAAGCGCCGCGCCGTCATTCTCGTGGTCGCGCTGTGCGCCCTCCTGGGTGCCGGCGTCTTCTCGTGGTGGAAGGTCCGGGCGGAGGACGCGCCCGGACCCGCTGTAACGCCGTCCGCCGTTCCCGTCGCGCAGGGGTCGCGGCCGCAGGGGGCGGCTCCCGCCGTTCCCGGTGCCGTCGTGACGGCGAGCCCGGACTCGCAGGCTGGCGCGCCGCTGCCGCCGCTGCCCGGTTCGCTCCAGGACACGGAGGAGGATGGCGCGGTGCTGGTGGATGCGTCCGGGCACTTGGTGCCGAACGCGGACCTGCGCCGGCTCTTCAACTACTACCTGTCCGCCACGGGCGAGGAGTCCGCGTCGCTCATCCGCGAGCGCATCCTCGCGGCCCTGCGGGCGAAGAAGCTGCCTGCCGCCGCCATGGACGAAGCGGTGCAGGTGCTGGACGACTACCTGGCCTACCTGGAGGCCGCGCGGGGCCTGGGGTCGAACGGCTCCGCGGCCACGATGGACACCGCCGAACGCCTGGAGTCCCTGCGCAAGCTGCGCCGGGAGCACCTGGGCGGCGCGGCCGACGGCCTCTTCGGGCAGGAGGAGGCGGTGGACGCCGTCGCCGTGGAGCGGCTGAAGCTGATGAAGGACGCGTCGCTGACGAAGGAGGAGCGCGAGCAGCGCATGTCGGCGCTGGAGGATCGGCTGCCCCCGGACGTGCGCGCCAGCCGCGAGGAGGCCGTGCGCCCGTTGCGGCAGCAGGCCGTGGAGCAGGAGCTGCTGGCGGCGGGCGCGACGGCGGAGGACCTGCACCAGCACCGGCTGTCCACCGTGGGGCCAGAGGCCACCGGGCGGCTGGAGTCGCTGGACGCGGAGCGCGCGCAGTGGAAGCAGCGGCTGGCGGACTTCCGCGCGAAGCGCGAGGCGCTGGGCCAGAGCGAGCCGGACCCTGCCCGGCGTCAGGCCGCGGTGCAGCGGCTGCTGTTCGACTCGTTCACCCCGGAGGAGCGCCTCCGGGTGGAGGCCGCGGACACCATCGAAGCAGCCACCGGTTCCGGAGGCGGGTGAGGCGGCATCAGGTTCGCTTGAACCCTATTCGTGCGTGAGGCCGAAGAGCGACCGCAGCCTTCCGAGGATGCGGCCCGCCTCGGGTGAATGGTCCGGCCCGCCGCCCGCGGCCTGGGCCACGGCGCGCAGCTGGGTGCGGCGCTGGGCGAGGAGCGCGGAGAGCTGCCGGGCGAGGCCCGGGTAGTCGGAGAACAGGCGCGCGAAGGTGGGCCGGTCCAGCTCCATCAGCACGGAGTCCTGGAGCGCCACCACCGTGGCGGCGCGGGGCTCGCCGGTGAGCAGGGACATCTCCCCGATGTACTGGCCCGGCCCCAGCCTCGTGATTTCGGACTGGAGCGTGCCGGCGCGCACGCTGACCTCGCCGGAGGCCACGACGTAGAAGGTCCCGCCCTGGTCGCCCTCCTGGATGATGCGCTCGTTGCGGCCGAAGCGGCGCACCACCACCTCGCACTGCAGGCGCTCCAGCTCCTCCGGGCCCAGCGGCGCGAAGAGGTCCACCTGGCGCAAGAGGTCGCGCACGGTTTCGTCCGCCAGCTCGCGGCGGCGGTGCTTCGTCTCGCGGCGCAGCGTCACCGTGCGCTGGGCGTGGGGCAGCTCCATGCCCTCGCGGCGCAGCCGGTACCACAGCCGCGTGTGCAGCTCCTCCTTCACGCTGTCCGACAGCGCGAAGTCATTGAGGAACACGCGCACCATGTACTGCGTGTTGGACTCCGTGAAGCCCACCGTGCGCGCGATGGGCGGCGGCTGCACCAGGATCTGGGGAATCTCCCGGGCCACCTCCAGCAGCGCCTTCTTCACCTGGTTGGGCGGCGCGTCCAGGGACACGCCCACCTGCACCTCGATGCCCACGGGCTCGCGGTGCTGGGTGAAGTTCTTCACGTGCTCCTTGCCCACCATGCTGTTGGGCAGGGTGATGACCTCACGCCGGAAGTTGGCGATGCGGATGGAGCGCCACCCGATGTGCACCACCCGCCCGGTGTGCTCGCCAATGCGGATGAAGTCGCCCACCTCGAACGGCCTGTCCAACTGCAGCGACAGGCCCGCGAAGAGGTTGCCCAGCGTCTCCTGGAGCGCCAGACCGATGACCACCGTCAGCACCGCGGTGGACGCGACCAGGCCCGCCAGGTCCAGGTTGAGCTGGCTCTGGAGGATGGGGACGGTAGCGAGCGCGTACAGCGTGAAGTCGATGACGTCGCGGAGAATCTTCGGCGTCGTCACCGGCGAGCGCATCCGCACCAGCTTCAGCGCGAACGCCACCGCGGCCCGGATGACGCCGTAGGCGAACGTGAGCATCCAGCCCACGTTCACGAACTTGTGCAGGCCCTCCGGCGTCGAGGCCTCTGGCAGCAGGCGCGCCGCCAGCCGCAGCACCAGGAAGGCGAGCAGCATCCGCACCGCGCCCCGCAGGTCGTCGCGCAGGTCCGGGTCGCGGGTGGTCCGTTGGATGCCCAGCAGGAGCACCGTCAGGATGGAGCCCGCCAGCAGGGGGAGGTGGCCTTCGAGGAAGTTCAACACGTCCGGTGAATCAGACCGGGGGCGCGCGCACGGGTCAAGGTGGCGGTTGACGGGTGGGCGGCGAGCGGGGATACACGCCCCCCATGACGCTTGCCTCGGTGCAGGGACAGCCCCGCGCGATGGACGCGCTCCAATCCGCCCTGCGGTCTGGCTCGGTGCATCACGCCTACCTGTTCGCCGGGCCTGAAGGGGTGGGCAAGGAGCTGGCCGCGGTGGGCCTGGCCCAGGCCCTCACGTGCCCGGAGGCCCCGGAGGTCGGCTGCGGCAAGTGCACCAGCTGCGTGCGCCTGGCCAAGGGGCTGCACCCGGACGTCACCTGGGTGATGCCGGACGACGAGCGCGTGTCGCGAGGACTCGCGGGCCGCTCCGACTTCACCGGCACGCCCAGCCGTGAGCTGCGTGTGGAGCAGATAAGGCAGCTCCAGGAGCGCCTGGCGCTGCGCGGCCTGGAGTCCAAGCGCAAGGTGGCCATCCTGGTCAGCGCGGAGCAGATGAACGTCCAGGCGCAGAACGCGTTCCTCAAGACGCTGGAGGAACCGCCCGCGGAGACCACCCTCATCCTGGTGGCGAGCGCCATGGACCGGCTGCTGCCCACCATCCGCAGCCGGTGCAGCAAGGTGTACTTCGGTCCGCTGCCCGTGGAGCTGGTCGCCCGGCACGTGCAGCAGGAGCGCAAGCTGGACGGGGACACCGCCGCCCTGGCCGCGGTGATGTCCGGAGGCAGCCTGGGCCGAGCGCTCGCGCTGGACGTGAACGCGCTGAAGGAGCGCAAGGACGTCCTCACCGCCTTTGAAGCCCTGAGCGGCAACGACATCCCGGCCCTGCTGCGCTTCGCGGAGGCGCACGGCGGCTCGCGCGAGGACGCGGACACGGCGCTGGAGCTGCTCATCCTGTGGACGCGGGACGTGTCGCTCGCGAAGGCCGGGGCGCTGGAGGCGCTGGCGAACCGGGACATGACGGCGCTGGCGGAGGACGCGGCGAAGCGCACGTCGGAGGCCGCGCTGCACCGGCGGCATTCGCTGCTGGAGTCAGCGCGCACGGCCATCGGTTCGCGCAACGGCGCGCCCCGGTTGCAGCTGGAGCGGCTGCTCATCGAACTGTGCGTGGAGGGCCGATGAGCGCGGACATGGACGAGGTGCTGGCGGAGGTGAAGGGCGGCAAGGTGTGGCCGCTGTACCTCCTGTGGGGCGAGGAGTTCCTGGTCAGGAAGGGCGCCGACGAGCTGGTGAAGACGCTGGTGCCGGACGCCTCCATGGGGCTGAACCTCGCGGTGCTGGACGCGGCCTCCCCGCGCGAGGTGGCGCAGGAATTGGCCACGCTGCCGCTGTTCCCCGGGCGCAAGGTGGTGCTGGTGCGCGACCCGGAGTTCCTCGCGCCCAAGAAGGGCAAGGGCGACGCGCTGGCCAAGGCGCGCGACGCGTGGAAGGCGGGCAAGCGCAAGGAGGGCGCCCGGCGGCTGTTGGCGCTCGCGGGCCGTGCGGGCTGGGGCGTGGATCAACTGGACCCCCGCGTGCCCGGCGCGCCTTCGGTGGAGCAGTGGAAGGACGAGCTCAACGTGGACCTGGCGGAGGCCGACCTGGCCTTCCTCCAGGAGGCGGCGGCCTTCTGCCGTGACGAGCGCATCAGCGCCCCGGAAGGTGACGCATCCGCGCTCCTGGAGTTGCTCCAGAAGGGCGTGCCGCCGGGGCACGCGCTGGTGCTCGCGGCCACGGACGTGGACTCGCGCAGCCCGCTGCTCAAGTTCGCGCAGGACAAGGGCCGCCTCTTCGAGCGCAAGGTGGCCGCGCGCCACAAGGACCTGGACCTCAGTGAAATCTCCAGGGAGTTCCTCGCCCCCTTCAAGAAGAAGCTGGGGCCGGGCGCGCTGGAGGGCCTGAAGGAGCGCATCGGCGGCAACATCCGGCTGCTCCAGTCGGAGCTGGAGAAGCTGGCCGTCTACGCGGAGGGGCCCACCATCGAAGCGCAGCATGTGGCGCTGCTGGTGCACCACGCGCGCGAGGAGGAGTTCTTCGAGCTGACGGAGGCGCTCCAGAAGCGCGAGCTGCGCGACGCGCTCTCCTACGCCGAGGACGCGATGGGGCAGGGCACGCACGCGCTGCAGCTGTTGGGCGCGGTGGCGTCCATTGTCCGCTCGCTCTTGGAGAACCACGCCTGGTTGGAGAAGTACGCGGGCGGCCAACCGCCGCGCACCGGCCGCGACGTGGAGGCGCGCATCCTCCCCAAGCTGGAGGCCGAGCTGAAGGCCACCAAGCGCAAGACGCCCAACGCGTGGGCGCTCGCGTTCGGCATGCAGGCCGCCGCCCGCTACGAGCGCCGCGAGCTGCTCAACGCCCTGGTGGCGTGCGCGGACGCGGACCTGGCCCTGAAGTCCTCCGCCAGCGGGAAGCTCGTCATCGAGCGGCTGTTGTGGACGGTGTGCACCCGCGCCTGAAGGGGCCCGGGCTGAAGGAGCCGCCATGGCGGACAAGCGACGCTTCGACCTCTTCGCGGACCTGCTCGTCACGCGCTTTCCCCAGGCCCTGCGCGTCTATGACATCGCCGGCGGCATGGGGAAGCTGAACGAGTCCCTCACCCAGCGAGGCCGCACGGTCACCACCTTCGACCTGCGCCACAAGCACCTGCCCGTGAAGTACGCGCAGCGGCTCTTCACGCTCGAGGAGCCCTGCGAGGCGGAGCTCGTCGTGGGCATGCACCCGGACGGCGCCACGCGGATCATCATCGAGTACGCCGCGCGCCACGGGCTGGGCTTCGCCGTCGTCCCTTGCTGCTCCGACAATGGGATGCCCTACAAACCGTGGATGCGGCACCTGGCCGACGTGGCCCGCGACGCCGGCTACACCACGGTGGAAGAGGCCGCGCTCCCCATGGACGGGCGCGCGCGAGTGCTGCTCGGCGTGTGGCGCTGACGCACGCCGCGCGAATTCGGGGTTATGCTTTGCGTAGCAAGAAAAAGCCGCCATCCTGGGATTGTACGAATAGAGGACGCCCCCCGTGTGCACTGTCATGGTTCAGGACAGGGGCCCATGAACGGCGAAAATCCCAGCAAGAACGGGCCTTTGTGAAGGACTCGTAACGAATGCTTCCACATTACAGAAGATTTACTGGGCACTGATGTGCCAGCTGTTTTTCAGTGCCTTCCGGTACTGCGAGGCATTTCGCGGACTTAATGAGTTGGCCTGACAAATGCTGAAAGGAGCGCTGTCCCGGCGACCACCCCCTTTGCGCCGGGCAGGAGGCAGTACCTTGGTTCGCACCCGTTTCGTTTCAGCCCTGCTGGCCTTCCCCCTCGTCGCTTGCGGCGTCGGGGACGCGGACGTCAACACGCAGAAGGATCAGCAGAAGCCGGATGAAGTCGCCGAGGTCCAGAACGCCCTGAGCGTGATTCCGGGCGCGCAGATTGTCGGCACCAACGCGGATGGGACGCCGCACACCATCCAGGGCCGCCTGGGCCAGGCGGACCGCCCGCTGACGGGCTTCGCGGCCGCGGACGTGCACACGGCCATCGCCGGGTCGCTGCCCTCCATCGCGTCGCTGTTCCGCCTCAACGCGAACGACCTGCAGGTCCGCCGCATCAACGTGGACGAGCAGGGCACGTCGCACATCCGCTACGCGCAGACGCTGAACGGTCTGCTGGTGGTGGGCGAGGAGCTGGTGGTGCACGTGGACAGCTCGGGCGCCATCTTCGGTGCGAACGGTTCCGCGCGCGCCGGTGGCACCGTGTCCGCGCGTCCGCTGGTCGCCGCGGAGGCGGCCCAGACGGCGGCGCTGCGCGACACGAAGGGCACGGGCCTGGCCACGGAGGGCGCGCGCCTGGTGTACGTGAAGGCCGAGGACGGCCGCCTGCGCCTGGCGTTCGAGGTGCGGGTCACGGGCGAGAGCGAGCTGATGCCGCTGCGCGACCGCGTCTATGTGGACGCGCTCAACGGCGCCACGCTGCTGCGCGTTCCGGAGATCCACACCGCGCTCAACCGCAAGGTCTACAGCGCGAACAACGGCACCAGCACCCCGGGCACGCTCAAGCGCAGCGAGGGCCAGGCGGCCATCGGTGACTCGCACGTCGACACCAACTACGACATGCTGGGCTACACCTACGACTGCTACAAGGTGCTCTTCAACCGCGACTCGCTGAACAACGCGGGCACGGCGCTCATCAGCACGGTGCACTACAGCCGCAACTACGTGAACGCCTACTGGGACGGCACCCAGATGGTGTACGGCGACGGCGACGGCGTGAACTCCATCGAGCTGGGCAAGGACGCGGACGTCACCGTCCACGAGCTGACCCACGCCGTGACGGAGTACGAGTCCAACCTCACGTACTCCGGCCAGTCCGGCGGCCTCAACGAGGCGATGTCCGACACGTTCGGCGCCGTCTGCGAGAGCCGCGTGAACAACTGGAGCACGGCGGCGGCCATCTGGATGGTGGGCGAGGACGTGTGGACGCCGGGCACGGCGAACGACGCCCTGCGCTACATGGATGACCCGGCGAAGGATGGCGCGTCCAAGGACTGGGCGGCCAACGTGACGTCCAGCACGGACGTGCACTACAGCTCGGGCGTGCCGAACCTGGCGTTCGCGCTGCTCTCCAAGGGTGGCGTGCACCCGCGCCGCACGGGTGGTCCCACGGTGACGGGCATCGGCGTCGAGAAGGCCGCTCGCATCTGGTACTACGCCAACACCAACCTCTTCACGGCGAGCACCACGTTCGCTCAGGCGAAGACGTGGACCGTCCAGGCCGCCGCGGCCCTGGGCTACACCGCGGCCGAGCAGGCGTCCGTGACGGCCGCCTGGGAAGCGGTGGGCGTGGGTGGCACTGTGACGCCCCCGACCTGCACCGCGCTGACCAACGGTGTCGCGAAGACGGGCCTGTCCGGCGCCTCCGGCTCCGAGACCCTGTACTGCCTCGACCTGCCGGCCTCCAAGGCGTCCACCTACGTCCTGAGCGGCGGCACGGGCGACGCGGACATGTACATCAAGTTCGGCTCTGCTCCGACGACGTCGTCCTACGACTGCCGTCCGTACCTGTCCGGCAACAACGAGTCGTGCAGCGCGGCGGCGAAGGCCTCGGCGGGCAAGATGTACATCCTGCTGCGCGGCTACTCCTCGTACAGCGGCACGTCCCTCAAGGGCACGTACTAGTCCCTCGCACAGGTCCGGCGTGAGTCCACGCCGGGCCTCGTGAAGGTCACCTTCCGCCTCCGGGGCTCCTGTCCCGGGGGCGGTCGTGTTTCCGGCCTCCGGTGGTTGGGCAAGCGCGTCTCCGCGCCCGACGCCAGTGTCGACCCGCGCGCGAGGCCCGCCGGAAACGGGTGTCCGGCCGCCTGGGCCTTCGAGCTGGGAGCGGGGTAGGGTGGCCTGACTTCGCGCGGGAGGATGTATGCGGCGCCGGCTGGGCCTGATGGTGTTGTCGGTGGTGGTGGCTTCCGGGGCCCTGTCGTGCCACCGGGACACGCGCGCTTCGCGCACCTGCGTGGTGCTGTCGGTGGGAGGCACGAAGGGGCTCGCGCACGTGGGCGCGCTGGATGCGCTGGTGGCCCGGGGCGTGCCCATCGACTGCGTGGTGGGAAACAGCATGGGCGCGGTGGTGGGCGGCCTCTACGCGTCCGCGCCCGGCGCCAACCTGCGCCAGCGCTACCATTCCTTCTTCACCGCCTACGAGGAACAGACGCGCAAGGTCGCCGCGACGCGAGGCGCGGTGGGCGCGGCGGTGGGCCTGCTCGCGGTGCTGGTGTCGGGCGGCGCGCTGGGACCGGCCGTGGCGGCGGGAGCGCTGGGCGCGGCGGGTGGCGCGGCGACGGTGCCCCCCTTGAGCCATGAGCGCTTCGCACAGGTGCTGGATTCCTTCTACGCGGGCGCGCGCGTGGAGGAACTCCCCGTGCCCTTCGCCACCTTCCACCAGGAGCCCTTCGCGGGCGGCATCCGGCTCGTCTCCGTCACACGCGGTTCGCTGGCGGAGGCCGTCTCCGCGAGCGCGTCCAATCCGCTCCTGTTCAAGGACGCGACGCTGGAGCGAATCGATCCGGGCGCGGACCGCGTGTCCGCGACGCCCGTCCATGACGCGTGTCAGCTGTTCCCGGGCGCGCGGCTCATCGCCATCAACGTCACCGGCGAACCGGCCTTCTACCGCTCCGACCTGGGCTGCGACGTGCGAGAGGTCCGCGTGGACGTGGCCATGCCCCCGGTGGAGGCCTTCACCGGCCGGGGCCCTGCCTTCGAAGCCACCTACGACGCGGGCCGTGACGCGGTGATGCGGGCGCGGCTGGACTAACGACTCGGCGAGCCGCTCAGGGCGCCGTGAGCAGGCCCGTCACGTCCCGCCAGTTGCCCTGGCAGGGGGCGTTGTCCGTGGCCAGGTAGTGCCCCACGTGGCCGGGCCCGAGCGCGACGATGGCGGATGAGCGCGTCCCGTAGCCTTCTGAAGTGTGGATGCACAGCGCCTGGAGCTGCTGGAGGAAGTCCGCGGGCAGGCCGTCCTCCGAGAGTGGCCCCGTCGCGGCCTCCCGGGGCGGCAGGGCATGGTCGCCCAGGGCAGCCTGAAGCCCCGTCACCAGCTCCGGCCATGGGCGCTTCGCCACGCCTTCCGCCAGGGCATGCGCCCGCCGCACCTTGGGAAGGGCCAGGTTGTCCAGGCTGTCGTTGGGGAGCACGTGCACGCCGTCCGGGACGTCCTCGTGCAGCAGGTGCGCATGGCCCGGCCTCGCGTAGGCCACCCGCAGGGTGCGCGCGTCCCCGTAGAGAAGGTTGAACGGCAGGAACTCCGGGGCGGGCAGGGTGCCGAGGTAGCGCTCGATGGCCTCCACCGACCCGGCCTGCAGGGCGCGCAGCACCACCTCGCCCCGGGAGCGGGGGGCCAGGCCCAGGCTCCTGGCGCCGCGCTGGTTCGTCAGGGCGACGACGACCCCTTCGTGGGTGACCCCCATCCACGTGCCGCCCCGCTCCACGTCCTGGCCGCCCACCACGCGGGGGGACTCGGAGAGGACCTTCGGCCCGTGGGCCGGACGCGCGTAGAACTCATCCCGGTTGGCGGCGAGGACCAGCGGCCACTCGGGGTGGGCGTTACGGAGGATCAGGACGGTGCACATGGCGTCCGGTCGATAACATCCATCTTCGCGCCTTGCAGCCCCGGGCCTGCATGTTGGCGATGACCTCGTATCCCCGAGCGGCTATGGTCCGCCGCCCTCAGGAGAGTCCATGGCGGAGAGAACCCTCGTCACCAGCGCCCTTCCGTACGCGAACGGCGCCATCCACCTCGGCCACGCTGTCGAGTACATCCAGACGGACATCTACGTCCGCTTCCTGCGCTCGTGCGGCCAGGACGTCGTCTACTTCTGCGCGGATGACACCCACGGCACGCCCATCGAAATCAACGCCGCGAAGCAGGGCATCCCGCCGGAGCAGTTCGTCGCGCGCTTCCACGACGAGCACCAGCGCGACTTCCGCGACTTCGACATCCGCTTCGACTACTTCCACTCCACCAACTCGCCGGAGAACCGCCACTACGCGGAGCTCATCTACGGGCGCTTGAAGGACGCGGGCGACATCGACCGCCGCGACATCGAGCAGACCTACTGCGAGAAGGACAAGCGCTTCCTGCCGGACCGCTTCATCCGGGGCACCTGTCCCAACTGCAAGGCCACGGAGCAGTACGGCGACGCCTGCGAGAAGTGCGGCAAGACGTACAACCCCACGGACCTCATCGACCCGAAGTGCGCGCTGTGTGGCACGCCGCCGGTTCGCCGCAACTCCGTGCACCTGTTCTTCAAGCTGTCGCGGCACGCGGACTTCCTCCAGGAAGTGCTCAAGCGCCCCGGCTTCATCCACCCGGGCCTGGCCGCCCAGCTCCAGGGCTTCTTCGAGAAGGGCCTGGCGGACTGGGACATCAGCCGCGACGGGCCGTACTTCGGCTTCGCGATTCCCGGTGAGACGGACAAGTTTTTCTACGTCTGGCTGGATGCGCCCATCGGGTACATCGCCACGACGGAGAAGTGGGCGAAGGAGTCGGGCCGCGTCGCGGACGCGCTCGCGTACTGGGGCAAGGACGCGCCCACGCGCATCGTCCACTTCATCGGCAAGGACATCGTCTACTTCCACGCGCTGTTCTGGCCCGCGGTGCTGAACGTCGCGGGGTTCCACATCCCCAACGAGATCAAGGTGCACGGGCACCTGACCGTGAACGGGGAGAAGATGAGCAAGAGCCGCGGCACCATGGTGGCCGCGCGTGACTACCTGGAGCTCCTGGACCCCAGCTACCTGCGCTACTTCTACGCGGCCAACCTGGGCGCGGGCGTGGAGGACCTGGACCTCAACCTGAAGGACTTCCGCCTCCGGGTGAACGGCGAGCTCGTCAACAACGTGGGCAACCTGGCCAACCGCGCGCTGTCGCTGCTGGCCGGGCCGCTGGAGAAGAAGCTCGCGCCGGGCCGCGCGGAAGGGCCGGGGCGCAAGCTGGTGGAGGACGCGCTGGCGCGTGTGCCGGAGGTGCGCGAGGCGTTCGAGAAGCTGGAGTACCGCAACGCCATCCGGATCATCACGGAGATTGCCTCCACCGCGAATGCGTTCCTGCAGACGTCGGCGCCGTGGGCGCTGGTGAAGAAGGACGCGGAGGCCGCGCGGGCGGACCTGTCGGACGCGGCGGACGTGGCGTACCTGCTGGGCGCGCTGCTGGCGCCGGTGACGCCGCGCGTGTCGGAGAAGCTGTTCGCGCAGCTGGGGGCGGAGCCGCTGACGTTCCAGGCGCTCGCCACCGCGAAGTATCCGCTGTTGGACCGCACCCGTCCGCTGGGCACGCCGGAGCCGCTGCTGCCCCGGCTGGAGGAGGAGCGCGTCAACGCCATCATCAAGGTCCCCGCGGGGACGCCGGCCGCCGAGCCCGCGAAGGCAGGCGGCAAGGACAAGAAGACGGAGAAGAAGCCCGTGGAAGCGAAGAGTCCGGAAGCGGTGCCCACCACGCAGGCGTCCCCTGGAGCGGGGGCGGCGGAAGGCGCGCCCGCGGCCGACATCGAGTACGCGGACTTCGCCAAGGTGGTGCTGAAGGCGGGGCGCATCGTGGCCGCGGAGAAGGTGAAGGGCGCGGACAAGCTGCTCAAGCTGGACGTGGACCTGGGTGAAGGCACGCCGCGCACCATCGTGTCCGGCATCGCGGAGGCGTACGCGCCCGAGGCTTTGGTGGGTCGGCGCGTGGTCGTGGTCGCGAACCTCAAGCCGCGCAAGCTCAAGGGCATCGAGTCGCGCGGCATGCTGTTGACGGCGGGCTCGGGCGGCAAGGACCTGTCCCTGCTGGAGCCGGGCGACGTGCCGCCCGGCGCCGAAGTGAAGTAGCGCGAGCGGTGGCATCCCGGGCGGCGGCGTTGCCTACCGGGATGTGTGCCGTGCGGTGGGCCCGGGCATCCACCGGGACGCGCGCAGGCCAGGACGTGGAGCGGTAGGCCCCTGGCGTCGGACGGCGACAGGGACTCCAAGGACGCGCTGGGTGTGGGAAAGCCTGGGCGCCAGAGAGGTGACGAGACGTGGCGGACTGGCGTGCCGAGCGGGACCGCGCTCTGTTGACCCTGGAGCGTGAGAAGCGGCCGGCGAGCCGGGCCGAGGCGGCGGACCTGTTGTTCCAGATTGCGTCGGAGGAGCCCGCGCACGCCGGGGAGTTCACGGACGTGCTCGTGCGGCTGCTCGGGGATGCGCAGCCGGAGGTGCGCCGCTCGGGCGTGAGCCTGGCGTCCGTCATCCTGCCGCCTGAGCAGCTCCCGGACATGCTCCTGCCAAGGCTGCGCGACGAGGACACCCGCGTGCGGCTGGAGGCCACCGGACGGCTCGCGGACCTCGCGCTGCCGCACGCGCGTGGCGCCCTGGCTGGAATGCTGGAGGACCCCACGCCGGAGGTCCGCTTCGAGGCCGCGCGAGGCATCGCCGCCCTCAAGCACCCTGCGGGCCTGGACGTGCTCGTGGCCGCGCTGGACGTGGACACGCTGCGCTTCCGGGCGCTGGGCGCGCTGGCGGAGCTGGAGGACACGCGGGCGCTGCCGGCGGTGAAGCGCCTCTTCGGCAAGTGGCTGCTGCCCGCGTTCGACAAGACGCAGGCCGCGGGTGTGCTGCTGAAGCTGGGCGACCCGGAGGGCGCGGACTGGCTGATGCAGCGCACGCGCAAGAAGTGGAGCGCGGACCGGGCGCTCGCGGTGGAGCTGTGCGGTGAATTGAAGGTCCCCGGCGCGCTGGAGCGGCTGAAGGACATCCTCGCGGACGCGAAGGACCCGTGCCGGGGCGCCGCCGCGCGCGGGTTGGGCCGGCTGGGGGATGCGCAGGCGCTGCCCTGGCTGCTCGCCGTGTTGGAAGACCGGAGCGCGCCGGAGGACGACCGGTTGGATGCGGCGGACGGCGTGTGGCGGTTGGCCGTGGCGGAGGGCATGGAGCGCCTGCGCGCCGCCGTGCCCACCTTCGCCTCGGAAGAGGCACGGACTGAGTTGGAAGAGCTGTTTCAGGAGAAGCCATGAAGCTGGTTGATGCGCACTGCCACCTGGAGCCGAAGGACTACGCGGACGTGGCTCCAGTGCTGGAGCGCGCTCGCGCCGCGGGGCTGGTGCACGCGGTGTTGGTGGGGCAGTTCCATGGCCCCGGTGACTGGGGCCACGCGCTGGAGGTCGCCGCCCGGCACCCGGACTTCCTGTCGCCCACGCTGGGCATCCACCCGCACGAGGCCGCCCGCGCCACGGAAGCGGACTTCGAGATGCTGGAGCGCACCTGCGCCCGCCCGGAGCTGCGCGCCGTGGGAGAGGCCGGGCTGGACTACTACTACGACCACTCGCCGCGCGAGATTCAGGCCACCGTCTTCCGGCGGCAGTGCGCGCTCGCGAAGCGCCTGTCCAAGCCGCTGGTGGTGCACGTGCGCGACGCGCATGACGACTGCGAAGCGGCCCTTGCTGCCGAGGACGTCACCAGCGGCGTCATCCACTGCTTCACCGGCGACACGGCCGCGGCCCGCAAGTACCTGGATCGGGGCTTCTTCCTGTCGCTGTCCGGCGTCGTCACCTACAAGAAGACGGAGGCCCTCCAGGACGCGGTGCGCTTCGCGCCGCTGGAGCGCCTGATGGTGGAGACGGACAGTCCCTACCTCGCGCCGGTGCCCCACCGCGGCCGCAAGAACGAGCCCGCGCACGTGCTGGAGACGGCGAAGAAGGTGGCGGAGCTGAAGGGCGTGTCGCTGGAAGAGGTGGCCCGCGTCACCACGGCGAACGCGGCCCGCCTCTTCAACCTCACGCTGGGGTGAGCGCGTTGGCCAGGGCCTCCAGGTCCTGGTCCAATTGCGGCATGTCCAGCAGCAGCGCGTCCGGGTCGTAGACGAAGTCCGCCTGCTTCAGCTTCAGCAGGGCCTGCAGCGCGGGTTCGCCCGCGTGGCCGCCGAACGCCGCATGCACCACGCGGCCGCGCTCCAGGTGCAGCGAGCCCTCCAGCGTGTGGCTCCGCAGCTGGAGCTTCCCGCTCTTCTTGCCGCCGCCCAGCGTGCGCAACAGCTCCTTGGGGGGCAGCTCATCGAAGCTGCCGCGCACCACCCGGCCCGGGCCGTTGTGCTGCACGCGGTCCTGGAAGAGGGACAGCACCGTGCGGGCGACCTCCGCCTTGTCGCTCGGGGAGAGCACCGCCGTCGCGCCCGCCATCAGCAGCCGCTCGCGAGCCTGGGCATCCGGTTCGCCCACCACGGCGATGGGAAGGCCCGCGCTCTCCGGCATGGAGCGCACGGCCTCCAGCAGGTCCATCACCTCCTGCTGGCCCAGCCGCAAGCTCACCACCAGCACGTCGCAGTCCAGCCGAGACAGGCCGTCCAGCGCGCCGTCCAGCGTGGACAGCGCGTGCGCCACCAGCTCCTGCTTGAGCACCGCCTCCAACAGCTCGCCGCGCGTGGCCTCGTCCGGCTCCGCGATGAGCACCTGGCGGCCTTCGCTGGCCAGCCGGTGCACCAGCAGCGCGCCGCTCTGCAGCTGCCCGACGATGTCCGCCACCACCGGGTCGTAGAGCACGCCCGCGTTCTTCTTCAGGTGCTCCAGCGCCTGCTGCTTGTTGAAGACGCGGCCGTGCGCGTTGCCCGGGTTCTTGGTCAGCTCCAGGAAGCTGTCCACCGCAGCCAGGATGCGCGCGCCCAGGGTGATGTCCTCGCCCTTGGCGCCCTGGGGCGTGCCGGAGCCGTCCCAGGCTTCGTACAGCTGCGCGAGGATGGTGTTCACCTGCGCGGGCAGGTGCACCGTCTCGAAGAGCTTCGTGGGCGCGCGGCAGCACGCCTTCGCCTGGGCCTTCCACTCCGGATTGGCCGCGTTGCTCGCCAGCGAGAAGTGCCGCTCCGGGGGCTTGCCCAGGTCGTGCAGGTACGCCGCGATGGACAGCGCCGCCAGCTCCTTGTGGGGCATGCCCATGCGCTGGCCGACGATGCCCGCCTGCCGCGCCAGCTGCGCGGAGTGTCCCCGGTGCCGGGGCCGGTCCTGCTCCAGCAGGCCCACCATCAGGCTCAGCGTCTCCACGTAGTCCGTGTCGCTGATGAGCCCGCGCGGGCCGCCCGGCTCGCGCCGCTGCGTGGAGACGCGCGCCACGTTGGTGCCGCTGCCGCCGCGCTGCAGCCGCATCCGCGCGTCCGTCTCCAGCCGCATGCTCAGGCTGGTGGCGTTGCTGCGTCCGGCGGAGCTCCCGCTGCGTCCGGGCTCCGCGCCCACGTGCGTGTTCGACGGGGTGTCCGGACGGCGCGGGCCATTGTTCGCGGAGGGGCCCTCCAGCAGCGTGCTGAACGCCGTGGGGTCGCCGTAGTAGTGCTTGCGGATGGCCGCGGAGATGGCGCTGCGCAGGCCGATGTACGCGTAGACCTCCGACATGCCGGTGACGAGGGCAATCTCGTCGAGCAGCGACTTGTTCTGCGGCTCGGCGGCCACCACCGAGAGCAGCTTGCGCTCCGGATCCACGGCCAGCGGGAGCACGTTCTGCGCTTCCGCCAGCCGCACCGGCAGCTTGTCCAACACCTTCGTGTCGATGCGGGCCTTGGCCAGCTTGTCCGCGGTGACGAAGCGGGTCTGGAACTCATTGGCCAGGAGCCGCAGCAGCGCGGCCTCCTGGAGCAGGCCCAGCTCCACCAGACAGTCCCCCAGCTTGTGGCCGGTGATCTTCTGGTGCTCCAGACCCTGCTCCACGGCCCCCGGTGTCACGAGGCCGGCCTCAATCAACCGCTCTCCCAGCCGCTTCGCCATGGACTTCAGCCCTCCGAGGAGCCACCACCCTCACCACCGGACTTCGGGGGCGGCGCCAGCGCGCTGAACGGCTTGAAGGTCAGCTCGCCGGGCAGGCTCTTGGGGTCGCGGGGAGGACGGTCCTCGCGCGGCGGACGCTCGGCGCGGGGCTCGCGGGGAGGACGGTCCTCGCGGGGAGGACGGTCCTCACGCGGCGGACGCTCGGCGCGGGGCTCGCGCGGAGGCCGCGGCGGACGCTCCGGACGGGCCTCCTGGGATGCGGGGGCGGCAGTGCCCTCGCCGGCAGGAGCGGACGGGCCCTTTTCGGCGCGCGCCTTGCGCTTCTCCTCGCGGTGCTTGCGGCGGCCGCCCTCCACCGGAGCCCGGCCGCGGCCGGTGGGCACGAAGCCCTTCCAGAGCGAGCGGTCGTACGCGCGCAGGTGGTCCGTCCAGCGCTCGTTCGGGTCGCGCTGCATGGCCTCCACCCACGAGGAGATGCGCGCGTCGAGCGAGCTGAGCGTGTCGACGATCTGCGCCTCCAGCGTCACCGGCACCTTCGCGCCGGACGTCCCCTGGGAGATCGCCAGGTGCGTCAGGTGCTGCTCCAGGAGCGGCGGGAAGCCCGGGATGCCCAGAGTCTTCTCGCGGATCTTCTGCGCGGCCAGCACCGCGTGGCCCACCAGCCGGCCCTCGTCGGAGGTGTCGAAGCCCTTGTCGGACGCCCCGTCGCCGCCCTTCATCACGTCGTGCAGGAACGCGCCGGCCAGCAGCAGGTCGCGGTCCGCCATGGGGTAGTGGTCCGACACGCGCAGCGTCAGGCGCATCACCGACAGGACGTGCTCGGCCAGCCCGCCGCGCCACGCGTGGTGCACGCCCTTGGCCGCGGAGGCCACCGGCAGCGCCGCGGACACCTGCGCGTCGTCCAGGAACGCCAGCAGCAGCTGCTTCACGAACGGGTCGTTGACGCGCTCGGTGATGAGCTCACGGATCTGCCCCACCGCGCGCGGGCCACCGCCGCCACCCTCGTGGCGCTCGGCCTTGCCTTCAGCCTGCTTCGCGTCGCCGGACTTGGACTCGGACTTCGCGTCGCCAGACTTGGACTCGGCCTTCGCGTCGCCAGACTTCGCGTCGCCGGACTTGGACTCGGCCTTCGCCTCGGCGGGCGGGGCGGGGGGCGGCTCGAACTCCTTGGGGTCGAGCGGCTCCGGATCCAGGCGCTCCACGGCCTCCACGACGACCTGGGTGCGGCCGTGGAAGACGATGACGCTGCCCTGCACGAGGACGAAGTCACCGCTCTGGAAGGCGGGCTCGAGCGCGTCCACCTTGTCGAACACGCGCGCGTCCACGGTGCCGCTCTTGTCGGCCAGGGACAGCGACAGGAACACCTTGCCGCTGCGCGCGTTCACCTTCTCCTTCTTGGTGACGCGGAAGACGGTGTTGACCCGGTCCTTCTCGCGCAGGTCCGCCGCGTACACCTTGCGGACGGTCTCGACGGAAGCCTCCGGGGTGGAAGAGGTCGCGGCCTGGGATTCGTTTTCGGTTGTCATCGCGGCGCGGACACTAACACCGAGGAGGGCCCGTCGAGGGCGAAACAGCACGGGCTTCAGCTCACCTCGAGCGCCACCGCCTCCAGGTACTCGGCCCCTGGGGAGCCGACCGGCGCCGGGTGGTCCGGCGGCAATCCCATCCGTACCAGCCGGAATGCGATGCGCGCCTCCTGCTCGCAGGCCGTGGCCACGCACTCCGTGAATGAGCCCAGCGCCAGCGGTGGGTGATAACCGACCACGAGCAACCGTCCCCCATGGCGGGTGCGCCGCAGGGCCAGCCGCACCTGTTCGATGAAGTCCTCCTCGGACGCCACCCCCAGCGTGTCGAGCAGCACCAGGTCGAAGGTGTCCTTGAGGGCCCGGAGCACGGCCAGCGGCTCGCCCTGTTCCACCGTCACCCGGCCGAGCAGCCCGTTGGCCTCCGCGTTCTCCCGCGCCAGGTCCGCCGCGTCCGCGTTGCCGTCGAAGGCCAGAATCTGCTTCGCCCCATGTCGCCCCGCGTGGACGAAGAGGCCGCCCACGTTGCACGCCACGTCCAGCACCCGGTCCCCGTTGCCGGTGCGGCTCAGGAAGCGGCGCAGCTCGCGGTGGTCGTACCCGTAGCCCGTGCCCCGGCCGTAGGTGAGGTCCACGGTGAAGCGCGCGCCCATCTCCAGCAGGCGGCACCAGCGCGGCGGCGTGCCGTACATCACGTGCGGGCGCTGCGCGGGCAGACCCAGCGCCTTTCGCCGGAGCGTGTCGTTGCGCAGCAGCACGGAGGCCGCCCCCGTCACCTCTCCCAGCGTGCGGGTGATTTCCTCCTGCCGCGCGTCCATGGAGCGGGTGAGCGTCTGGACGACGAAGTGCTGATCATACCGGTCCACGATGAGGCCCGGCAGCCCGTCCCCGTCGTCGTTGACGATGCGGCAGAAGCGCGGGTCGTCCACAAGGCGTCCGCGCCGCTCGAAGGCGTGGCGCACGTGGCGGGGGATGAGGCCTTCCACGGACTCGTCCGGCAGGCCCAGGCGGCGCACGGCGTACGAGGCCTGGAGGTCCACGTCTCCCAGCCCCAGGACATGCCCGTCCTCGTCCTTGAGCTGCATGGGCGTGCCGGGCTGCGGCTCGCCCTCCATGGAGACGATGTCCTCGCGGCGCAGCCAGGGGGCGCCATGGCGCAGCTTGCGGGCGGCTTCTCGGGACAGGTAGGTGCTGAGCAAGGTGCGGTCCTCCTCCAGCGCGATGGAAGGCGCCCTGCGGGGTGCCTTCCATCAAACATGGGCCGTGTGGGGCCTGCTGGCGGCGAGGGCCGTGCCGCTGCCCCGGAGGGCAGGGGAGTAAGCGTCGCTAGAGGACGGGCGGAGGCCGCTTGTATGCCTTGAAGGACACCCGGGTGAGCATTCCGCTGACCACCAGGGCCAGGGCAATGCCCATCATCCGGACATTCCAGTTCGTGCCGGTGAAGAGCAGCACGAGCGCGAGCACCCCCGCCGCCACCGCGCCCACCACCGTGAGCGTCTGGGCGCGTTTGGACATGTCCTGGCCATGGGGCTTCTTCGCCCGGGCCAGGACGGGCAGCGAGGACGCCTTGCGCCACTTCTCCGCGCCGTCCTCGCGCACCTCGTCGTCCGGGTCCACCAGCCCCTGCACATAGGCGCGCTCGATGTCGCCCAGCGAGGGGAACATCAGCTCACCATCCGGAGTGCGCACGCGGTACGCCATGGGTCTTCCTCCCTCCCGGCCTACCCTGCCCGGAAGGGGGCGGGAACCTCAAGCCAGCTCGGTGGCAATCTGCTCAGCGGCGCGCAGTCCATCAATGGCGGAGGACACGATACCGCCCGCGTAGCCGCAGCCCTCACCGACCGGGTACAGGCCGCGCATGGACACGGACTGCAGGTCGTCTCCCCGGGTGATGCGCACGGGGGAGGACGTCCGGCTCTCGATGCCGATGAGCTTTCCCTCGTCGCTGATGAAGCCCTTCATCTTCCGGTCGAACGTGCGCAGCGCCGCCTTGAGCGACTGCGTCAGCCGCTCCGGGAAGAGCTTGTTCAGGTCCGTGTGCGCCAGGCCCGGGCGGTAGCTGGTGTCGCCCGGGTCCTTCTTCACGCGGCCGGCCAGGTAGTCCGGAATCGTCTGTGCGGGCGCGAAGAAGCGGCCTCCGCCCAGCTTGTAGGCTTCGCTCTCCCAGTGCCGCTGGAACTCCAGGCCCGCGAGCGGCCCGTGGAAGCCCTCGCGCGCGAAGTCCGCGACGGACACCGACACGACGATGCCCGCGTTGGCGAACTTCGCGTTGCGCCGCGAGTTGCTCATGCCGTTGGTGCACTGCAGCCCCTCTTCGGTGGGCGTGGGCACGACAATGCCGCCGGGGCACATGCAGAACGAGTAGACGCCGCGCACCTCGCCGTCCACGTCCAGGTTCTCCGCCAGCTTGTAGTCCGCGGGCGGCAGCTTGGAGTGCTTCGCCGCGGAGCCGTACTGGATGCCGTTGATCAACGACTGCGGGTGCTCCGCGCGGAAGCCCAACGCGAAGGGCTTGGCCTCCACGCTCACGCGGCCGTCGGCGGCGAAGCGCTCGTACAGTTCGCGCGCGGAGTTGCCCGGCGCCAGGATGACGCGGTCGCTCTCCAGCGTGCGCCCGTCCGCCATCTTCACGCCCGCGATGCGGCCGTCGCGGTAGAGCAGGTCGTCCACGCGCTGCTCGAAGTGCACCTGGCAGCCGCCCGCGATGAGCTCGTCGCGCAGCTTCGCCACCGCGCCGGGCAGCAGGTCGGAGCCGATGTGCGGCTTGCCCTCGATGAGGATTTGATCCGGCGCGCCATACTTCGCGAAGGCTTCAATGACCTTGCGCACCATGGGGTGGTTGATGCGCGTGGACAGCTTGCCGTCCGTGTACGCGCCCGCGCCGCCCTCGCCGAAGTTCATGTTGCTCTCGCGGTCGAGCGACCCGTCGCGCATGAGCTTCGCCACGTCCTTGCGGCGCGTCACCACTTCCTTGCCGCGCTCCAGCAGGATGCTGCGCACGCCGCGCTCCAGCAGGCCCAGCGCGCAGAACAACCCCGCGGGTCCAGTGCCGATGATGAGCGGCAGCTTCTCCGGCTCCTTCACGCGCACTGGCATCTCCGGCGGGGGCGGGGCCTCGCTCACGTCCGGGGGCAACCGCGGCGCCTTGCCGCCCGGGGCCAGCTCCACCTCAAGCGTGTAGATGTAACGCGGGCTGCCCTTCTTGCGCGCATCCAGCACCGAGCGCACCACCCGCACGGAGGCGAGGTCGCTCCGGGTGACCCCCAGCTTCTCGGCGGCGCGCTGGCCGAGCAGCTCCTCCGGCTCGTCCAGCCACAGCCCGATGTTGTTCACCCGGTACGCCATTGTGTTCTGACTCCTCGGTGGTGGGCGCGTATGTGCTCCACCCCCCGGAGGGAATGCAAGCACTTGAAAAGACAAGATGCCCCGTGGGGTGGGTGCGTACCCGCCGTTACACCCGGCAACGCCGTTCCAGGCAGGGCGGACGTCCGGGTGCGTAACCCCCTTCGCACCTTCCACGTTCCGTGCCGTCCATTTCCGGGCTTCAACCCCTCAGGACTGCTGGAGAATCCGTTCGGAAGAGAACGGCTGGCACGGAGGTTGAAGACCGGACTCCCACGCAGTTGCGGCGCCGGACATGTGGCGCCGATTCCGGAGGCAATTCCCGTGAGCACCGACCAGAAGGGCACCCGCATCCTCGCGCGCACGTTCTTCAACCAGCTGCGCGCAAGCGGTTACACGCCGCACCAGGTCATCGGCATCGCGACGGAACTCCTGGAGCTCGTGACGACCGACCTGAAGGAAGGCGACAAGGCGGTCGCCGCCCAGTCGACGCCAGCCCCCGACTCCGGGGCAGGCTTTCAGCAGCGCGTGTAGCCCGTTAGAATCCAGCGCATCAACCCTCCGCGGGTGAGCGGGCTCCGGACTGGTTCCGGGCGCCCCACCCGCGAGGTGACGGGGGGCTCCAGAAAGATTCGCAAGAACGCTGTCGATCTCCGACACGCGCGTTCGTCGCCACGGTGAGCCGCCATTCAGGGCCGGCTCGAACCAGGGGACAGACGATGCGGGTGATGGTGTTCATGATCGCCAACGAGGACAGCGAAAACGCCGTGCCCCCCACGCCCGAGGCATTCGAGGCGATGGAGCGGTACACCGAGGAGCTGGTCAAGGCTGGCATCCTGGTGGCTGGCGCCGGCCTCAAGCCCTCCTCCGAAGCCAAGCGCATCGCCTGCGAGGGTCCCGGCCGCACGGTCATGGACGGGCCGTTCACCGAGACCCGAGAGCTGATCGCCGGCTTCTCCATCTGGAAGGTCAAGGACATGGACGAGGCCGTGGCCTGGGCGAAGCGCTGTCCCAATCCCATGTCGGGCCGGAACGTGATCGAAATCCGGCCGTTCTTCGAGGCAGAGGACATGGCCGAGGCCCTGTCGACCGATGCCCAGACGCGCGAGAAGCTCGGCGTCGCCTGAGACCGTCGGTATTTTCGTGGCCGCGCGACGCGCCGTGTAGTCCTCAGGCCTTCAATGCTGGGGGTGGCGACGGCGCTCGCGGGCGGCGGCGGCGGCGATGACGAGCAGCGCGGCGGTGAGCGCGGTGAAGACGAGGCTCGCGGACGTGGGCGCCGTCAGCGCGAGCAGCCCCAGGGACAGCAGGAACGCGAGCGCGTCCACGGCGGCGGGCCTCGGCTGAGGCAGCACGAGCACCGTGGCGCACGCGGCCAGCGGCACGCCCAGCGCGACCTGCCGGAAGATGGCGTCGGTGTTGGTGCGCACGGTCTCCCAGTAGTTGATCAGGATGGCGGCGAAGATGACCACCGTGCCGCCCGCGAGCACGAGCACGCCCGCGGCCGCCGCGTCCTTGGTGAGCCGGGCCTTCTCGTCGAACTGCTGCACGGCCAGGTCCACCAGCTGCTCCAGCGCGCTGTTGAGGATCTCCGCGAAGAAGATGAGCAGCACGCAGAAGATGAGCGTGACCTTCTCCGCGAGGCCCAGCGGGATGCCGCTGCCCACCAGCCCCACCAGCACGCCGGAGATGAGGTGGATGCGCATGTTGCGCTGCCAGGCCACGGTGTGGATGAGCCCTGCCCACGCATGTCCGAACGAGGCGAACAGGCCGTTGCTGCGGCGGGAGGGAAACTGGGGACGGGGGGTTACAGGAACGGTCATCGGAAGGTGAAGGGGTGGGCAGGCTAGCACCCACGGGTCCGATTGAAGCGGGGGAGTGAAGGGGTAAGGTCGGTCGCGTGATGCGAACGTTCCTTTCGTCCTGGTCGCGCTCGCTGGCGCTGACCCTGCTGTGCACCTCCGTCCTCGCTCATGCGCAGGGCACTCCTGAAGCTTTTGAAGGCGACGACCTGGGCCTGGAGCCGCCGGGTGTTCAATACCTGCCAGCTCCGGCGCCCCGGGCGCACGAGCAGCGCCGCCTGTCGCCGGACGCGCCCGCCGTGGTGCGCCGTGAGACGCGAGCCGCGAAGTCCAACGTGAAGACCGCGGGCGTGCCGCAGACACGGCGGGGCGAGGGCGCGCTGTCCGGCAAGGTCATCTACCTGAGCCCGGGCCACGGCTTCTATCGCGACAACGGGCTGAAGCGCTGGGCGACGCAGCGGCCCAACACCTGGGGCGTGGTGGAGGACTTCATCTCCGTGGAGGTGGTGTCGCAGGAGCTGCAGCCCATGCTGATGGCGGCGGGCGCCACGGTGGTGTCCGTGCGTGAGACGGACCTGAACCCGCTCATCGCCACCGTGGACAACGGCGGCACGGGCTACGTGGAGGACGGAGACGCCGCGCGCTTCCACGCCTCCACGCAGAAGGGCTGGGCGCCTCCGCCCGTGCCCATGGGCAACGGGGTGGAGCCCTTCACGCTGGGCACCACGCGCACGCTGGACACGGCGGCCACCTCCACCGCGAAGGTGACGTGGACGCCGGACGTGCCGGCGGACGCGGCCTACAACGTCTACGTCTCCTATGGATCCGACCCCACGCGCGCGACGGACGCGCACTATGTGGTGAAGCACGCGGGCGGGGAGAGCCACTTCCGAGTGAACCAGCAGCGCCACGGCGGAACGTGGGTGCTGCTGGGGCGCTTCTACTTCAAGGCGGGCCAGCACCCGGAGTCCGGCGCGGTGGTGCTGGAGAACGACTCGGCGCAGGGCGCGGGCGCGACGCTGTCCGTGGACGCGGTGCGACTGGGCGGTGGGCGCGGCCTGATGGGCGACGCGGCGCAGGGGCCGCTCTTGCGTCCGCGCTTCGAGGAGAGCGGGCGCTACCACGTCCAGTACAGCGGGGCGCCCTTCAGCGTGTACGCGCCGTCGGGAGCCAACGCGCTGTCCAACGAGCGCAACGCGGACGTGACGTCCCGGCCGCGCTTCGCCGCGTGGCTGCATGAGGAGGGCGAGGACGCCGTCTACGTCGCGTGGCACACCAACGCGGGCACGTCCGGCACGATTCGGGGGACGGAGGCCTACGTCTACGGACCGAACCCGGTGGACGGCACGCTCAACTTCACCGGCGTGAAGGGCGGCGACGTGCTGGGGCGCGCACTCTTGTCCCAGATTGAAACGGACCTCAAGCGCGAGGTGGATCCGAACTGGCGGGTGCGCAGCCTGCGCTCGGCGAACCTGGGCGAGGTGAACCCCACGCACAACCCGGAGATGCCCAGCGTGCTCCTGGAGATGGCGTACCACGACAACACGACGGACGCGGCGAACCTCAAGGAGGCGCGCGTCCGCCACGTGGCCGCGCGAGCCATCACCCAGGGACTCATCAAGTACTTCGCGACCCGCGACGGCGCGGCGGTGCACCTGCCGCCGGAGACGCCGGGAGCGGTGGTGGCGCGCAACGCGACGCCCGGCGCGGTGGAGGTGAAATGGACCGCGCCTCCGCAGGTCGCGTCGGAGGAAGGACGCGACGCCCCCACGGGCTACCGGCTCTATCAGAGCGCGGACGGCTTCGGCTGGGACGAGGGCACGGAGATCCAGAACACGTCGGCCACCGTCACCCTGTCGTCCGGCACGCTGCGCTACTTCCGCGTGGCCGCGGTGAACGCGGGCGGCGAGTCCTTCCCGTCCGCCACGGTGGGCGTGCGGGTGGGGGACACGGCGCCGGTGCTGCTGGTCAACGCGTACGAGCGCCTGGACAGGACGGTGGCGTGCGGCGAGGAGCTGGAGACGCCGTACGACCTGGAGGCCCCGCTGCGCGTCTACCTGGAGGCGATGAACGACGGCAGCTACCTGCGCCAGCACGGCGCGGCGTTCGCGCAGTCGGCGGTGGCGTTCGACAGCGCGACGGGCAACGCGGTGGCGGCGGGGCTGGTGTCTCCCGCGGGCTACCGGCTGGTGGACTGGTCCACCGGG
>NZ_RAWR01000139.1:0-28642 GCF_003986945.1 Corallococcus sp. AB018
GGGGCGTGGGTGGCGGACGCACGGCGAAGTCCTGGAGGGCGACGGCGCCCCAGGGCACCTCCACGGTCGCGACGCGGGGGACCACCTGGCTGGACGTCGGCAGGCTGCGCGGATCCACCTTCAGCGCATGGCGGCCGGGGCGAAGGTGCGGGCCGCCGATGAGGTCCGGCACGCGAGAGTCCACGCCGGTGAGGTGGTAGCGGCCGAAGGCATCGGTGCGCACCTCACGGCCGGTGGCCAGCACCAGGCGCACGTCCGCGAGCCCGGGTTCGTCGGGCCCACAGAGTCCATCTCCGTCCACGTCCACGCAGACGCGCCCGGCGATGGTCGACGCCTGCGTCGGCAGGTCCGACGACAGCGACTGAGCGGACGCCACGGACGACAGCAGGAGCAGCGCGAGCAGGAAGCCCGCGGCGGTACCCGGACCCAAGGCCCTCCGCGACACCCCAGCCCTCAAGGCCGCACCTCTTCCACCGCCGTCACGCCGGTGAGCACGTCCGCCACGGACACGCTCACGGGGCCCTTCGCGCCATGCACGGTGAAGCGCGTGAGCCCATCCTGCACGGACTGCTCACCCCGCTCGCCCTCGGACAGCGCGACGTGCACCGGGCGGTCGCGCAGCACCTGCCCGCTCGGGTCCTCCACCCAGCACGTCACCCGGGGGCCCTCCACGCGCACCCGCACGTTGACCGGCAGCGGCGGCGCCAGCTTCACCCGCTCCACGACAGGCGCGGGCACCAGCGGCGCGGACTCCGGGAACACCGGTCCCTGGGGGGCCAGTACGTGCACCGTGACGTCGAGCCCCGGCCACACGTCGTGCGACACGCGCACCTTGCCGGTCACCAGCCCGCCCACGAACACGGTCCCGTCCTCCCCCGTCACCCGCGCCGCGCCGTTCACCCGCAGCGGCTGACGGGGCACCGGCCAGCCTGCCAGGTCCACCACGCCCGCGACGAGTTCCGTGTCCTGCCGCCACACCGCGATCCGCGCGGGCTCCATCCCGAGCGGACCGTACGCGCGCACCGTCACGTCCGCGTTCACCTGATACCCGTTCTCCGGAACGGTCCACGGGACCGTGAACGTGCCAGGAGGGGACTCCACCGCCGGCCCCGTGGTCCACTCGGCCGGGGTCAGCACCACCTTCGCCTCCGGCCGGGGCTGCCCTGCCGCGTCCCGCGCCGCCACCACCACCCGCGCCACCGACCCCACGTGCACCACCGGCTCGGACAGCGACACCGTCACGTCGCGCACCGCGCCCTGCACCAGCTGCATCGGCAGCGACTCGCGCGACCCCGGGCCCCGCTGCGGCCACGCCGCCTCGATGCGCTCATCCGCCGCGAGCGTGCGCGGCGCCGTGTAGCGCCACTCCAGCATGCCGTTCGCGTCGCGCCGGGGCCCTTCCAGCCGGCCGTGCTTCGCCTTCACCGTGACGCGCGCATCCGCGACGGGCTGCCCCTTCGGATCACTCGTCGCGCACAGCAGCCGGGCCTGGGACACGCCGTCCGCGGGCAGCCGCTGCGGGTTGAGCACGCACGCCAGGCCATCCGTGGGCGGCAGCTGGAGGTCGATGCTGATGCGCTCCACGTGGCCGGATTCGTCCTTCACCTCGCCACGGGCCAGCGGGTAGCCGGGAGGCACCACCAGCGGCAGCACGAAGCGCCCGGCCGCGTCCACCGGCACGGGCCCGAAGCGCGTCCCCGCCACCTCCAGCGACACCTGGCCTCCGGGTTCGCTCTTGCCGGGCAGGTTCACCGACGACGCCAGCGGCACCAGCAGCCGCCCGTACGCCCCATGCACCGACTGTGGATGCGGCCACGCGGACAGCGCCACCAGGATGGCCGCCTCGGGCAGGCGCGTCGGAGGCAGCACGTAGCGAGCGGTGTACGTGCCCGGCCCGGTGTGCTTGAGCCCCTCCAACTGTCCGGTGCTCGCGCGCAGCACCGGCGGCGCGCCGCTGTCATCCGGCGTCCCGTCCGGCCGCAGGCGCTTCACGGTGAGCGTCGCCTCCGTGTCGCGCCCCTTCACGGGCAGCGCGGGTTCCAGCGACAACTCCATGTGGCTCGCGGGCGGCCCCACGTCATAGCGGGCCTGGGCCTCCTCGCCGTCCCCCTTCACGCGCACCACCACCTCGCGCGCCTGGGCCTTCGGCACCACGACCCAGGTGCGCAGCGGCGGAGCATCCGGTCCGGGCTTGAGCTCCGCGCCCTCCGCCGTCACCGACGACGGAGTGAACGCTACCGGCCGACCTCCGGCGTCCCGGCGCACCACCGCGACCGTGAAGCCCTCTGGAGGCACGGGCACGTCCGGACCGAGCAGCTCCAGCGAAGCCGCCCAGACCGGGGCACAAAACAAGACCATCGCGGAGAGCAGGAGACGTTCCAGGGCTTCCCGACTCTACAAGGCCCTCCGCCGGGACTGCACCACTTTGGTGCCGCAGGCCGTGCGAAGGGGCTCTCCGTCGGGCCCGCGGACATTTCCGTCAAACCACCCCACCCGCCATGTGAGGTCCTCCGCGTAGGACCCGCAGGCCGACCCGGTGGATCAGGGAGGATCCCAGATCCCTCCGGCGTCGACCTCGATTGTCCCCGGCCTCTTCCGCGAAGGCGGAGGAGGAGGCGGCGGCGGGACCAGGGTCAATTCGTGCTGCTCGTCCTGGCGCGCGCCGCCCACGCCCACGGCGGCCACCTTGACCAGGTTGGAGCCCTCCGCGAGCGGAACGTCGAGCTTGAACGTCCCATTCTCGTTGGCGAACACGCTGACGCCGTCCACCGTCACCCGGTTGAACGGATCCGTGCGGCCGACAACGGTGACCTCGCGCTGGCGCTGCTCGCCCGTGGGCCACTCCATCTTCAGGAACACGGTGCTGGGGATGGGCTCCGGCTCAGAGAGCCCCTTGCCGGGGCGGACGATGGACCGCTGGCCGGCGCGGACGATGACGTACTTGCCCTCCTTGTCGGACAGCTTCACGTCACCTTCACGCGTGCCCACGCTCACGGTGCCAGTCCCGTTGTTGCTCATGGTGAAGGTACCCTGCGAGGTGCTGGCCTCCGCGTTGCCGTTCTTCGCCTTCAGGACGAAGGTATGGCGCACGTTGGGACGGCCTCGCACGGTGGCGGTGGCCAGACCGCTGCTCAGCATCACCTTCGACAGCTCGTTCGAGATCTCCTCCACGGAGATCTCCGTCTCGGCCTCCATGCGCAGCTCCACGGACTCGCCGTTGAGCAGCACCGCCCAGGATCCGCGGCCGGTGCGCACCACGTCCGTGGGACGCAGCGGCATGTCCTTGCGGGCGGGCTCCCAGGCGCCGGCCTCGCCGTGCTTCACGTCCACGGTTCCTTCGAAGGAGCTCAGCACCAGCTCCACGGCCTTCTTCGCCTCCGCCTCCGCATCCGTGACGACGCGGCGGGGCGGCTCGGGCGGCGGCAGCGGCGCGGGAGGCTCCCGCAGGAAGACGAACCAGCCCACCGGCAGCGCGGCCAGGATGAGCACGAGCCCGATGAGGAACGGAGCCTGTCGCCTGTGGGATGGAGAAGCAGCCATGCGAAGGTCCTAGCTACCACACGCGGCGGGCGTCATGCCCGGGGCAGCACCACGGTGAACCGGGCTCCCTGCCCTTCTTCCGAGCGGACCTCCAGCGTCCCCCCGGCCTCCGTGACGATGCGCCACGCGACGCTCAGTCCCAGGCCCACATTGGACCAGATGTCCTTGGTGGTGAAGAAGGGCTCGAAGATGCGCGGCCGGATGTTCTCCGCGATGCCCCTGCCGGTGTCCTCCACCTCCAGGGTACACATCCCGTCGCGCTCCCCGGTACGCAGGGTGAGCCGCTTCACCGGCGTCTTCAGCATCGCGGTGCGCGCGTTGGACAAGAGCGCCAGCACCACCTGCGACAGGTGCCCGGGGTCCGCCTTCACGCGCGGCACCTCCACGCTCAGCTCCGTCACCAGGTCGATGCCCTCCCCGCGCGTCTGGTTCTCCGTGAGGCTCAGCGCGTCGCGAACCACCGCGTTCAGGTCGATGGGCCGCAGGTCCGGGCGCTCGCGCTGCTGGGAGAAGCGCAGCAGGTTCTGGGTGATGTCCTTGCAGCGCTTGGCGCTCTGCTCGATCTTGCGCAGCGTTTCGAAGTCCACGTCATCCGCCTCGCGGTCCAGGAGCAGCAGCTGCACGTTGCCCAGGATGCCGGCCAGCGGGTTGTTGATTTCGTGCGCCACGCCCGCGCCCAGCTGGCCCACCGCCGCCAGCTTCTGCGCCTCCACCAGTTGCAGCTGCGCCGCGCGAAGGTCCGCCGTGGCCTCCTCCACCCGGACACGCAAATCGTCGTTCCAGCTCATCAGCCGCGAGCGAGACGCCTCCAGCTCCGCGCCCATGCGGTTGAAGGTGGACGCCAGCTCGCTCAACTCGTCCTGGCCCTCCACGCGAAGGCGGCGCTCCAGCTCTCCTCGGCCATAGGCCTCCGCGCCCTGCACCACGTCCGCGAGCCGCCGGTCCAGCCTCCGGGTGAAGAGCGCGCCCAGCGCCAGGAGCACCACCAGCGCACCCGCCACGGACGCGAGCACCGTGGTGCGCAGCTCCCGCACGGGCGTCAGCGCCAGGGCCTCGTCCTCCGTCACGACGACGCCCATCTCCAGCGTGTTCACCCACGCCACGCTCACCCGGCGCGCGGGGTCCTTCAGCTGGAAGCTGCGTCCGCCTTCCGCGCCCGGGGCGGACTCCAGCGCGGTGCGAAGCTCCGGCTCCAGCGCCACCATGCGCCGCGCGGGCTGGGAACTGGCCACGACGCGCCCCTCGGAGTCGACCACGTCCAGCCGCTGTCCTTCATTCGCGCGCCGCGCGAGCAGCGCCTCCAGCTGCGTGAAGACGAGCTCCGCGATGGCGTAGGGCGCGTCCTCGGAGGCCCCCAGCTTCACCGCCACCGCCACGGCGGCCACGCCCGAGCCCGGGTGCACATACGCGCTGCCCAGCGCCGCCTGGCCCTTGCCCCCGTCCCGGAAGTTCTCCACCGGCACCGCGTGCGCCAGCTGACGGACGTTCGCGGCGTCGAAGGCGGGATGGCGCTCCAACGGCTCCGCGCTCCGGAACACGGCGGGCCCCAGGGGCTGCCCGTTCGCGTCCGCCTGGATGACCGCGCTCACCGAGGTGGACTGGCCATACAGGAGCATCAGCATGCCGCGCACCTCTTCGGCCGTGGCGCGCTCCCAGGGCAAGAGCTCCGCGGAGCGAGCGAGGCCGTTGACGACCTCCATCAGGCTCGCCTCCACGGCCTCGGCGGTGGCGGTGGCGAGCGCGCGCTGCTGCTCGTCGATGCGCTGGGCCAGCGCGTGCTCCGAGCGCGACAGCAGCAGGAAGCCGACGATGGCCAGGGGCAGCACCGTCGCGGCGAGCATGAAGAGGACGAGCTGCTGGTAGAGCCTCATCCGGTGACGGACCGGACCACGCGCTCTAAGTCGCTGCGCAGGAAGACAGAGCCCGGAATCGCCTTGGCCCGCTTCTTCATGTCCGCGGCCCGGCGCGCCAGCTCCGCGTGGTCATGCGCCACGCCGTCCGTCATCACCGCCACCACGGACACGCTCATGATGGGGAACTCGCGCTTCTCCCCGAAGCGGTCCTCCGCCTCGATGTGGCCGCGCTCCCGGTCCTGCCGGTCGTAGTAGAGCGGGATGATGCGGTCGAACTGCTCGATGGCCCGCTGGCACACCCGGTCCACGGACTCCACGGAGGTGATGAAGACGAAGTCGTCACCGGCCACGTGGCCCAGGAAGTCCCCCGGGGAGCCTTCCTGCTGGAAGACCTCCCGCATCAGGTCGCCCGTCTGGCGCACCACGCCGTCCGCCTTCGCGAAGCCGTAGTAGTCGTTGTAGGCCTTGAGGTTGTCCAGGTCCAGGTAGCAGAACGCGAACGGCTGACGCGCGGCCAGCCGGCGCTGCACCTCCCGCTCGATGGCGGTGGAGCCCGGCAGCTGCGTGGTGGGCGACGAGGACAGCTCCTGCTCCTTGCGCCGCAGCATGCTCTCCACGCGCGCGCCCAGCTCCAGCGCGTCGAAGGGCTTGGTGATGTAGTCGTCTCCGCCCAGCTTCAGCGCGCGGACCTTGGACGACGTCTCCGTGCGAGCGGAGATGAAGATGACGGAGATGTGGCCACTGGCGCGCTCGGCCTTGATCTCCTCCAGGAACGCGAACCCGTCGCCGTCCGGCAGCGTGACGTCCAGCAGCACCGCGTCCGGCCTGCGCTCGCGCAGGGAACGCCGGCCCTCCTCCACGGTGTGCGCGACGCCGACCTCGAAGCCCAGGCCCTCCAGGACCTCGCGGCAGATGGAGGCGATCTTCGCGTCGTCATCCACCACCAGCACGCGACCGTGCTGTGCCCCGGCGCGGCCCCGCGCCAGCGAGTCCACCGTGGCCAGCAGCTTGTCGCCGGCCAGGGGGCGCACGAGGAACGCGTCCGCGCCGGCACGGAAGGCGCGCTGGCGCTCGTCGAACGCGGAGGTGAGCAGCAGCGGCGCGCGGCGCGTCTCCGGATCATTCCGGAGGATCTCCGCCAGCCGCAGGCCGTCCACGTCCGGCAGCCGCACCGACACCAGCACCACGTCCGGGTGGAGGTTGCGAGCGGCGGACAGGCCTTCTTCCGCGGAGCCCGCCAGGCGCACGCGGTAGCCCCGGGCGCCGAGCAGCGCCTTCATGATGTGGCCCACCTCGGGCTCGCCCTCGATGATGAGCACCTTGCCGCGAGAGTCCGCGCGGATGGGCTGCGGCGACGGCAGGAGCGTGTCCACGGTCGCCTGCGACAGCACGTCCTGGGGCGGCTCCGTGGGGAGCACGGCGATGAAGCGCACGCCGTTGTGGGACGGCTCGGACCAGATGCGGCCGCCGTGGGCCTCCACGATGTTGCGGCAGATGGGCAGGCCCAGGCCGGTGCCGCGCACGGTGCGGTTCGCCTGGGTGCGGGCCTGCTCGAAGCGGTCGAAGATGCGCTCCAGGCTCTCTTCCGGAATGGGGTCGCCGCTGTTCCAGCAGGAGAGCACCACGTAGCCGGGCAGGCTGGACGTGGCGCGCAGCTCCACGCGCACCTCGCCGCCATCCGGCGTGAACTTCACCGCGTTGTTGAGCAGGTTGTTGAGCACCTGGTTCACGCGGTTGGGGTCCACCATGGCGCGCAGCGGGTGCTGGGGCAGCAGGGGCACCACGCGGATGCGCTTCTCCGCGAAGGCGGGCCCGTACTTCTCCACCACGCGCTGGACGAGTTCCTCCAGGTAGATGCGCTCGAAGCTCATCTTCAGCCGGCCCTGCGCGTACTTCGACAGGTCCAGCAGGTCATCCACGATGCTGTTGAGCTTCTCCGCGGAGTCCTTGGCGAGCGACAGGTAGCGGTGCTGCCGCTCGTTGATGTCCCCCGCCATCCGGTTGAGCACCAGGTCCAGGGCGCCGGTGATGGAGGTGAGCGGCGTGCGCAGCTCGTGGCTCACCATGGAGACGAAGGTGTCCTTGCGCTCCTCCAGCCGCTTCTGGTCGGTGATGTCGCGCAGCACCACGCACACGCCGCGCAGGGTGCCGCGCGCGTCGTTGACGGGCGTCACGGTGGTCTGCACGGTGCGCTCGAAGAGCTTCACGTCCTCGCGCAGCACCTGGTGGCCGCTGTACTCCAGGTTGCGGACCAGCTGGAACGGCTGGAAGCCCAGGCGCTCCTCCAGGAGCCGGTTGGAGGGCCCCTCCCCTTCCTCCCCCGCGTGCAGGATGCGGCGGGCCGCGGGGTTCATCACCACGATGTCGTTCTTCTCGTCGGTGAGCACCACGCCGTCCGCCATGGACGCGACCATGCGCTCCATGCGGTGGCGGGCCTCTTCCTCCGCGGAGCGCAGCGACTGGATGGCGTCCGCCGTCTGGTTGGCGAGCACGTCCAGCAAGAGCCCGTCGTCCTCCGTGAACGCGTCAGCGCGGTGGGAGAACAGCGACAGCATGCCCACGGGCTTCCCAGCCGCGGTGAGGTTCACCGTGAGCTGGTTGGGGTAGACGACGGGGGACGCGGAGTCCTTGGTGGTGGTGCCGGTGACGCGGGTGATGACCCGGTCCTCCGGCAGCGTCAGGCCGCTGCTCTTGCGGTACGCGCCGAGCATGGACTCCTTGACGCCCAGCAGCGCCTCCTCGCCCACGTTGCCCACGCAGCGCAGGCGCAGCGTGGCGCCCCGCTGCCCGTCCGGCGCGATGAGGGCCGCGCCGCAGTCGTACGGCAGCACGCGGGCCACGGCGGTGAGCACGCGGTCGATGATGGCGTCGTAGCTGGCCGGGTCGTTCGCGCTGGCGCGGCTGACCTCATAGAGGACGAAGAGGGCCTCCACCCGCTGGTGCAGCTGGCGGATGAGCTTCTCCTTGTCCTTCTTGAGCTGGGCGAACTCCACCGCGTTCTTCACGGTGATGAGCAGGTCGTTCACGTCCCAGGGCTTGGTGACGTAGCGGTACACCTGGCCCTGGTTGATGGCCGCGATGATGTCCTGCGGGTCCGTGTAGGCGGTGAGCAGCAACGTGGTGACGTCGATGCCCTCCGCCCTGGCGGCGTTGACCAGGTCGATGCCGGTCATCTCCGGCATGCGCTGGTCCGTGACGAGCACGTCCACGGACTCAGTACGCAGGATTTCCAGGGCTGCCTTGCCGTGGGGAGCGGTGAGGACGCGGTAACGTCGCTGGAACATCCGGCTGAGGATGTCCAGGACGTCGGCCTCGTCATCGACGAAGAGCAGCGTGTGGCGGAGGTCGGACACGGCGGTGCCAAGTGTACGCCGAGATCAACGCACCTCCTCAAGCCGCGAGAAGGTCGGGCGGGGGGCAGCACGGCGGGTATGGGTGGGGGTACTGAACAGATTGACTCTACACGTATGTTCAGGGAGCATGGGGCACTGAAATTCTGTTGCCCATCACCGCCAGAGCAGGCGGGCGACCGAGCGAAGGAGTGCGGCCATGGAAGAGCTCACGGAGCGCCAGCGCGAAATCCTGACCTTCATCGTGAAGGAGTCGGAGGTCCGAGGCTTCCCCCCGACCATCCGGGAGATTGGGGAGCACATGGACATCCGGTCGACCAACGGGGTGAACGACCACCTGAAGGCCCTGGAGCGCAAGGGCTACCTGACCCGGGGCGAGCAGCAGAGCCGCTCGCTGGTGCCCACCAAGCGGGCGAGGCTGCTCCTGGGCCTGGGGATGAAGAGCCGGGAGTCCGGCATGATCGAGATTCCCCTCCTGGGCAAGGTGGCGGCGGGTGCGCCGGCGCTGGCGCAGGAGCACATGGAGGACTCGGTCAAGATCGACAGCTTCCTCCTGGGCGGGGTGAACGGCCGGGAGGTCTTCGCGCTGAGGGTCAAGGGCCAGTCGATGATCGACGACGGCATCCACGACGGGGACTACCTCTTCGTGAAGAAGACGCCGTCGGCGCAGCCAGGTGAGATTGTCGTGGCGCTCATCGAGGACGAGGCCACGGTGAAGCGCTACTACCCGGAGCAGGACCGCATCCGCTTCCAGCCGGCGAACGCGACGATGCAGCCCATCTACGTGAACCGCACGGACTTCCGTTCCACGATGATCCTGGGGCAGGTCGTGGGCGTGTACCGGAAGCTGCAGGGCGGCCGGACTTAAAGCAGTTCGTGGCACTTCCGCCCGGGCAACGTGAGCCCGGGCGGGAGGATTCAGCGGACGGGACAGGCGCCGCAGTCGATGCGACCAGGCGGTGTGCCGTTGACCGGCGCTCTCAAGCGGTCGTCTCAGCAGCTGACGCGAATACTTCGGCAGGCGTTCGCCATCGTGAGCAGCGTCAGCCCCACGCTGTCTCCCAGGACGAACAGCGGCGGACTGATGCTCTTGGGAAAGAACAGGCCCGAGTTCGCGACATCCATGCGGATCAGCAGACCGTCCTCGATGATGACCCGCTGACCATTGCGCCAGACGGGAAAGCCTTCGGCGATGTGCACGCGGTCCATCCTCGGCGCGCTCCGTCACGGCATGACAATCAGACTTCGGTGAACCGCATTCCCGTGGCGCGGATGCGTTCCAGCGCGAGCTTGATGTCCTCGGAGACGATCAGGGCGATGGACCATCCCCACGTCCGGAATACCTGCACATCGCCGACCTGGGCTGGGTCGATGCGCATGCCGTCAACGTCGCGATACTGGCCCACCCGGTCCGGCCGGCCATCTTGAGGCGTCCACCGGATTACCTCGTCGGACGCTTCGTCATCAATGCAGCGAATGAGGCGAGTCGCCACGAGAATGGCGTACGGCGCTTCGCGCCCCTGGACGGCCACGGGCACAAGTTGGATGTCCTGCTCCGCCAACTCTGAAAAAACGGCTGCGACACGCCCACTGACCACAGGCGTACTGAAGCCAGCTAGAGAGAAGTCGATGGTCGTTCCTGGATGCTCCACGGGAACAAGCAGCTCATGTTGCGGAGGAACGGGTCGACCCTCCCTGAATATCCAGGGGTCTTCGACCTCGTGCCCACCCGCATCCAGGGGAATGCCCAGCTCCCATCTCCCGGGCAGGGTGACGTCATCAAGTAGGCGATAGTAGCGCCGTGGCATGGATGGCTCCGGATTCACTCGCTTCTCATCAGCAGCTTGTGGAGGCCTGAGCCATGCGTGGTGGCCTCTTGTGCCAACTTCCTGAGCTCACCGACGAGAGCTTCGCGGCACTGCTCGACGCTGCGACACCCGCGCGTCGCCTCTTCCAGCCGGTCGTAGACGCGCTGATGGTACCGCTGAGGATGGGGGCCGCGATGTCCCGGGACTTCGACAACGTTCTCCGGGTCCTTCAGTTCCATCCCAGCCTTCTTGAAGATGCGCTGGAAACGGGGCGTCCACGGTCCCCCGCGCTGCGTGGAAACGTTGTTCCTGATGGTCGCGAGGTGATGCTTCTGACTGTCGCCCCGCGACGACATGGCGACCGCGTTGGGCGCCAAAGCGATGGTGAAGCCATCCGCGGTCATGGCCACGGACCGCACGCCACCCATGCCCGCGTAGGTGTAGCCAGCCTGGGCCTCCACCGCGATCGCTGCCTGCGCTGAGCCCGGGAGCATCGGAGTTTTCGCCGCGAGTCCCACCGTGTTGCCCACCGCCGCGGTGGCCAGCATCACGAAGACCCGTGCGGCGTTCTTCCCCAGCACCTTTCCGTAGCCCTCCCCTGCTTCGCGCAAATCGTCGAACGTCAGCGCGCGGTCCGCCTGCTTCACCAGCGTCAACCACCCGTCCAGCAGCCCCCACACCGTGTCCACGCCCAGGTACGCGATGGCCGTCGCGGTCATCAGCGCCGAGATGCCCTTCGACACGGGCTCGGGCAATGACCACAGAAGCAGATACACGGTGACGGAGGCCGTCACGGTGGCCAGGACCGCTTGCGGATTCACCACGCCCCGCAGCGCCTCCGCCGTCTCCTCCCACACGGAGTCCATCGCCAACGCCAGGGCCAACGCATACCGCCCGTCGCTTCCGAGCAGCGGGCCTTCCTCCAGCAACGACAGACAATCCCGCCCTTGCTTCTTGCGCTCGCACCACCGCCCGTAGGCACGCGCCAGCTCCGCCGACGCATCGTCCAGCAGGTGCAGCTCCCGCGCTTCCGCTTCCCCCAGGGGACGGATCCGATGCGTGCTCGCCTCGTAGCCGAACACGCCACTGCGTTCAGGCATGCCGAACAACGTCCGCGCGTCTCGCAGCGGATGCGCGAACGGACGAACCTCCCGCGCGAACTCCGACACAGCATTCTTGAACTCGCCCTTCGTCAGCTCCGCATCCTCCAGCGGAGCCTCCTCCTCCACCTGGGGCGTCACGAGCACAGGCTCCGCACGCCCCGTGTCCAGGCGCACGACCCGGCCGGACGCGCAGCCCGTCAGGAGGACCAGCAACAGCAGGCAAAGCCCCCCACGACGCATTCCTACGGGCACTTCACCACGCCACCATCCGTCGCAGCCGCGGCCACTCGGGCGCACGAGGCCTGCACGGTGGCCGTGTCCTTCAAGTCACGCGCGAGCCTCGCGGTGGACAACTGCAGCTCCGTGTTATTCGCGTGCCCCGGCTCCGAGCCCAGGCTCGTCAGGATGCGCAGGGCATCCTGCTTGCGCCCCATCACCGTGAGCAGGTCCGCCAGCGCCTGCATCTCCCCCACGTCCGCGCCCGACACCGTCTCCAGGGCCTTCTGCAGCTCCCCTTCCGCCGCCGCTCGGGCATCCGTCGCCAGGTGCGCTCTCGCGAGCGCCACGTGCACGATGGCGCGGTCCTTCACCTTCAGGGACTCGCCGTAGGCCTTCAGCGCGTCATCGCGCTTGCCCAACTTGAGCTGGATCTCCGCCACCAGCTCCCAGAGCGTCGGATCCTTCGGCGACTTCTTCGCGGCCTCTTCGTACGCCGCCGCCGCTTCCGGCAACCGGCCCGCACGCACCTCCGCGTCTCCCAGCGCCGTCAGCACCTCCGGCGTGCGCACGCCCTGCCCCGTCACCTTGCGCAACAGCCCGAGCACCTCGTCCTGCCGCCCCTGCTTCGTCAGCACGTCCACCGCCCGCACCAGCAGGTCGGCCTTCGACGCGTCCGGCGCGGCCTCGGCCGCCTGCGTGAAGTCGCGCACCGCCTCGTCGTGGTCGCCGCGCTCCTCGGCCAGCTCGCCCAGTTGCTCCAGCGCGTTGAAGTCCTTCGGATGTAGCGCCAGCGCCTTCTGCAGCGACTGCCGCGCTTCGTTCTTCTTGCCCAGCTGCGCCTGGATGAACCCCAGTCGGCTCCAGTTGGTGGAGCGCTTCGCATCCAACCGCAGCGCCACCTCGAACTCCTTCTCGGACTCCTCCAACCGGCTCATCGACAGGAGCACCTCGCCCCTCGCGGCGGGCAGGCGTGGATCCGCGGGCGTCAACGTCTTCATCTCGTCGAAGGACTTGAGCGCGGCGTCGAAGTTGCCCTTGAGGTACTCGGAGTTGCCCTGGAGGTAGAGCCCTTCCGCCTGGTCCTTCGGGTCGAGCTTCGGCGTTTCAGTGCAGGCCCCGGAGGCCAGCAGGGCGATGAGCGGCAGGGCACGCAGACGCGAGGACATGAAAGGCTCCGGAAGACTCAGAAGTGATACGCGATGCCGGCGTTGACATCGAAGTTGAGGCCGTCGCCCGCGCCGTCGTCCGCGAGCCCCAGCACCGCCTGCGCGATGTTCGTTCCCAGCTCCAACTGGAAGCCCACGTGGCCCGCCAGCAGGTACTCCAACCCCACGAATCCCACGACGGACGGCAGCGGGCCCGTACTCTGGAAGATGCCGTAGTCGCCGAACGACAACTGCACGCCCAGGCCAAAGCCCCAGTACGGCCGCAGGTCCTTCTCCAGGCGGTGATAGTGCCGCGCCCCCACGATGCTAGGCAGCACGTTGAGCTCGCCCTCCTCGTCGCCGCCGGCATGCACCCAGGTGAAGCCGACCTGGACGAAGCCCTGCCATTCCGGGTGGAACCAGTAGCCCACCTCCAGGTCCAGGCCGGGATTCAACGACGACACCTTGTCGATGAAGCTGTTGTTGAAGCGCAGCCCCAACGTGAGCCCGCCCCCTGGAGACGACGCGACCGCGCCACCCAGGAGCGGCCGGGCCGGAACGACCTCACCGGGCGACTCCAGCGCGACGCGCAGCTCGTCGGACACGGCGACGACCGCGCGCAGGAGCTCACCGTCCTCGGAGGCCTCCGTGCGTGGCCGAGCGAGAGTGCGGCCATCCCGCGTGTCCACGAGGCTCGCGTCGAGGAGGTACTGCCCCCCGAAGCGATCCAACCGCCCCGTGAGGACGTAGCGCGCGCCCGTCAGCGAGGACAGCTCCTGGACGCATTCGCCCTTCTCGCAAGGGGCGCTGTCCACCAGCTCCAACTGGCGCTCAGTACCGACCCGCTGTTGGAGTTCTCTCTGGGACAGCACGCGCAGCCGAGGCGACTCCGCGAGTCGGCCCGAGAGGAGCAACGTGATGCCCTCAGCGGCATCCTTCCCCGCCGCGTTGGCCGCAAGGGGCAGCACCGCCACCGTGAGCGGCTCGGCGACGGCCGCGGCCTCCTGGGCGAAGACAGGCGACGCCAGCGATACAAAGCACGCGATGAAGAGCCGGGGGAGGCGGGACACGGCCGACACTCTACCCTCCTCCCGGCCCGCGCCCAGGCCTTCCGTGGCCGCTTCCCTGCCCGCTCACTCCTGCTGGTTGAGCTTCGCGGCGATGGAACGCACCACGACGCGCGGGCTGACCCGCACCGAGAAGGCCGCCAGCCAGTTGAGCAGGCCGTGGATGGAGACCACCCGTCCCTTCATCATCGCCGCGTAGGCATGGCCCGCGACCTCGGGCGCTTCCGCCACGCCCGGCCGCTTGAACAGGCGGGACTCCGCGTTGCCGGCGCGCCCGGCGAACTCCGTCTTCGTGGCGCCCGGACAGTGGCAGGTCGCCGTCACGCCCGTGCCCTCCAGCTCGACCGCGAGCGCCTCCGTGAACGACAGCACGAACGCCTTCGTCGCGTAGTACGTGGCCATGTACGGCCCCGGCTGGAAGCCCGCGGTGGACGCGATGTTGAGGATGCGCCCCTGCTTGCGCTCGCGCATGGGCCGCGCGAACAGGTGCGTGAGCTTGAGCAGCGCGGCGCAGTTGACCTCCACCATCTCCGCCTCGCGCCCCAGGTCCTGCTCCAGGAACGGCCCGGAGGAACCAAACCCCGCGTTGTTGACGAGGAAGTCCACCGCGAGCCCCAGCTCCTGCACGCGCGCGAAGAGCTGCTCCGGCGCGGAGGGTTGTCCCAGGTCCGTCGGCAGCACGTGCGCCTTCACGCCGTGCGCCTGCTCCAGTTTGCGGGCCAGTTCCTCCAGCTTCGCCACGCCGCGCGCGACGAGGATGACGTCGTGCCCATCCTTCGCGAACTGCTCCGCGAACTGCACTCCGAGCCCCGCCGACGCGCCGGTGATGAGCGCCACTTTCCGCGACATGGTGATGCCTCCCGGAGGGCCGATATAGCAGCACTCCGCGAGCAGAAGGCCCCAAGCCCGCGAACAAAGCGGTTGCCCCTGGGGATCCACGGCCATATTCGGATGAGGACCCCGAGGACGTGGAGCCCGGCATGGTGCGGATGGACACCCTCGAAGCACTGCTCGCACGTGGACGGACGGAGGACGTAGCGCTCGGTGCGCCCGGCAGGCAGGGCATGACGTACGGCGCGCTGCGGGACCTCTCCGCGACGGTCCGTGAGCAACTGAATGCGTGGGGCCTGGGACAAGGAGACCGTGTCGCGCTGGTGCTCCCCAACGGACCGGAGGTGGCGGCGGCCTTCCTCGCCGTGGCGAGCGGCGCGACGACCGCGCCGCTCAATCCCGCCTATCGCGCCGACGAACTGGCGTTCTACCTGGACGACCTCAAGGCCCGTGCCCTCATCGTGCTCGAAGGAGCGGAGGGACCGGCTCGCGAGGTCGCGCGCGAACGCGACATCCCGCTCATCGAACTGCGTCCGACGCAGGAGGGGTCCGCGGGGCACTTCACGCTCGTGGCCGTGCAGCCGTTATCAGGCACGGCGCACCGGCCCGGCCCGCCCACCGCGGAAGATGGCGCGCTGGTGCTGCACACGTCGGGCACGACGGCGAGGCCCAAGCAGGTGCCGCTGACGCACGCGAACCTCAGCGCCTCCGCGCGGCACATCGGCGCGCATTTGGGCCTGGGTCCCACGGATGCGTGCCTCAACATCATGCCGCTGTTCCACATCCACGGGCTCGTGGCTGCGGTGCTTTCAAGTCTGGGGGCCGGTGGCCGCGTGGTGTGCACTCCCGGGTTCAACGCCCTGCGCTTCTTCTCCTGGTTCGAGGAGGTCCGCCCCACCTGGTACACGGCCGTTCCCACCATGCATCAAGCGCTGCTGGAGCGAGCCCACCGCAACGTGGACAGCCTGAAGGACCACCGCCTGCGATTCATCCGGTCCTCGTCCGCGTCGCTGCCGCCGCAGGTGATGGAGGAACTGGAGCGCGTCTTCGGCGTGCCCGTCATCGAGAGCTACGGCATGACGGAGGCCGCGCACCAGATGGCCTCCAACCCGCTGCCGTCGCGTCCCCGGTACGCGGGCTCGGTGGGGCTCGCCGCCGGGCCGGAGGTCGCCATCATGGGCGATGCGGGCGCGCTGCTGCCTCCAGGTGCGCTGGGCGAAGTGGTCATCCGGGGACCCAACGTCATGTCTGGCTACGTGAACAACCCCGAGGCCAATGCGCGCGCCTTCACCCACGGGTGGTTCCGCACGGGCGACCAGGGGACGCTCGACGCGCAGGGCTACCTGCGGCTCACCGGACGGCTCAAGGAGCTGATCAATCGCGGCGGGGAGAAGGTGAGCCCGCTGGAGGTGGACACCGTGTTGCTGGATCATCCCGCCGTGCAGCAGGCCGTGACGTTCGCCCTGCCCCACCCCAAGCTCGGCGAGGACGTGGCCGCGGCCGTCGTGCCTCGCGAGGGCCACACTCCCACCGAGCGCGAGCTGCGCGACTTCGTGGCCTCACGCGTGGCGGACTTCAAGGTACCCCGCCGGATCGTCTTCCTCACGGAGCTGCCCAAGGGCCCCACCGGCAAGGTGCAGCGCATCGGGCTCGCGGAGCGGCTGGGGCTCACGTCATGAGGATCGCCATCTTCGGCGCGGGCGCCATCGGCAGCTTCCTGGGCGTCAAGCTGCTCCAGGCCGGCGCGGACGTCACCTTCATCGCACGAGGCGCCCACCTGGACGCGATGCGCGCCCACGGCGTCACGCTCACCAGCGGCGGTGAGACGGTCACCGTGCGTCCACATTGCACGGACACGCCCGACGACGCAGGCCCGCAGGACTACGTCTTCCTCACGCTCAAGGCCCACGCCCTGTCCGCGGCCGCGCCTCAAATCGCCCGGCTGCTGGGCCCGGAGACGGCGCTCGTCACCGGCATCAACGGTGTGCCCTACTGGTACTTCCACGGACTCGAAGGCCCGTACGCGGGCCGCCACATCGAGAGCGTGGATCCAGGCGGCGTGATTCTGCGCACCCTGCCTCCCGAGCGCGTCATCGCCACCGTGGTGTATCCGGCCGCGGAGGTCGTCTCTCCCGGCGTCATCGTGCACACGTACAACGACCGCGTGACGCTCGGCGAACCCGACGGCAGCAAGAGCCCGCGCGTGCAGGCCCTGTCGCAGCTCATGATGAAGGCCGGGCTCAAGTCGCCCGTGCGCCCGCGCATTCGCGACGAAATCTGGGTGAAGCTCTGGGGCAACCTCGCCTTCAACCCACTGTCCGTGCTCACCGGCGCGACGCTCGACGTCCTCGCTCGCCAGCCGGACCTGCGCTCCGTGGCCCGCACGATGATGCTGGAGGCGCAGTCGGTGGCGGAAACGCTGGGCACGCGCTTCCTCATCGACGTGGACCAGCGCATCCAGGGCGCGGCCCAGGTCGGCGCGCACAAGACGTCCATGCTCCAGGACCTGGAGCGCGGGCGCCCCATGGAAATCGACGCGCTGCTGGGCGCTGTCGTGGAGCTGGGCCAGCTCACCGGCAAGCCCATGCCCACCTGCGAGAACATCCTCGCCCTGGTGCGAGAGCGCGCCCGCCACGCCGGAGGCTACCCGCCCCGCGCAACGCCCCCCGCTCCCGAAGTGACCTAGTCGTTCGCGGACGGCATCACGCCCAGGTACTCCAGCGGATCCGCCGGCTTGCCGTCCACGCGCACCTCGAAGTGGACGTGCGGACCGGACGTGCGGCCGGACTCGCCCACCGTGGCGATGACCTGCCCGCGCCGGACCTTCTGCCCCGTCTTCACGCGCAGGTCGCGGTTGTGCGCGTAGAGCGTAATCAGCGGCGCCGCGTGCTCCACGATGACGATGAGGCCGTAGCCCTTCTGCTCGCCCGCGTAGAGGACCGTGCCCTCCTGCGCCGTCTTGACGGGCGTGCCCGCGGGCGCCGCCAGGTCGATGCCGTCGTGCGGCTCCTTGCCCTTCTTGCCGAAGCGGCCATACAGCACGCCCCTCAACGGCCAGTCGAGCAGCCCCTGCGTCGCGAGCCTCGGACGCGACGGCGCGCCCGGACGCCCCGACACCACGCGCGCACGCGGCGGGTCCTCGCGGCGCGACACCGCCGGCACCGAGCGGCGCGGCGTGGACACCGGCGCCTGCCCCGGCTTGGAGAGCACCAGCTCCGGCTCCTCGTCGGACAGCGGCCCCGGGTCGCCGTACTTCGGCGGCTCACTGCCCGGAATCAGCAGGTCCTTTCCCACCGCCAGCTCACGCGGATCCTTGATGCCGTTGGCCCGCGCCAACTCCTCCACCGTGATGCCGTACGTCTTGGCGATGCGGTACATCGTCTCGCCCGCCGCCACCCGGTGGCGCACCGCCACCAGCTCCGGCTCCTCGTGCGTGGGCCTCAGCGCGAAGGCCAACGGCTTGCCGTCACGCGTGGAAGCAGGCAGCGCGCCTGTCGTGTCCAGCTGCGAGGAGGAAGCGGCCTGGGTGCCCACGCAGCCGCTGAACAGCGCGGCCGCGAGCAACACCCAGAGCGCCCTGCCCGCTCGGCTGGAGCCGCCCGGCACCAACCTCAGGCACCGCCGCCCGAACCGTGCCGCTTGAAGCCCTGCAGGTTCCACCCCGAGAGCTCGGGGATGCGACCGTGGTCGGTCATCTCGAAGTGCAGCGGCGTCACCGACACACGCTTCTCGTCGATGACGGTGTTGCAGTCGCTGCCCGGGATGTCGTCGTGCGCGTACTCCGTGCCGCCAATCCAGTAGTACTTGCGGCCGCGCGGGTCCTCCTTCTCCACGACGTTGCTGCCGTAGGAGTGCCGCCCCTGCTTCGTGATGACGTAGCCGTCCGGCTCCACGCCGCCGGGGATGTTCACGTTGAGGAGCATCCGGGGCGGCAGGGGCCTCGACAGAGCCTCCGTCACCAGCGCCCGCGCGAAGCGGCCCGCCGGCCCGAAGTCGAACGGACCCCGCGTCACCAGGCTGAACGCGATGGCCGGGATGCCCAGGAACGCGGCCTCCATGGCCGCCGCCACCGTCCCGGAGTACATGATGTCGTCCGCCAGGTTCGCGCCGTGATTGATGCCGGAGACCATGAGCTGGGGACGATTGTCCTTCAGCAAGTGGTTCACCGCCAGATACGAGCAATCCGTGGGGGTGCCGTCCACGGCGAACCACCGCTCGCGCACCTCCTTGATGCGCAGCGGCCGGTGCAGGCTGATGGCATGGGAGGCGGCGCTCTGCTCGCGGTCAGGCGCCACCACCCACACCTCGCCCAGGGGGCTCACCGCCTCCACGAGCGTCTGCAGCCCTTCGGAGAAGTAGCCGTCGTCGTTGGAGACGAGGATGCGGGGGCGCGTGGTGCTCACGGTCACTGCTTCTTCGCGAGCGAGCGGAAGGCGGACCGGCCCGCGTACCGCGCACCGGCGCCCAGCTCCTCTTCAATGCGCAGGAGCTGGTTGTACTTGGCCACGCGGTCGGAGCGCGACGCCGAGCCCGTCTTGATCTGCCCGCAGTCCAGCGCCACCGCCAGGTCCGCGATGGTGGTGTCCTCGGACTCGCCGGAGCGGTGGCTCATGATGGACGTCATGCCCGCCTTGTGCGCCATGCGCACGGCGTCGAACGTCTCCGTCAGCGAACCAATCTGGTTCACCTTCACCAGGATGGAGTTCGTCGTGCCCATCTCGATGCCCTTGGACAGACGCTCCACGTTGGTGACGAAGAGGTCGTCGCCCACGAGCTGCATCTTGTCACCCAGCGCGTCGGTGAGCTTCTTCCACCCCTCCCAGTCATCCTCCGCCATGCCGTCTTCAATGGAGATGATGGGGTACTTCTGGGACAGGCCCCGGTAGTACTCCAGCAGGCCCTGCGAGTCGTACTCCTTGCCCTCGCCCTTGAGCTTGTACTTCTTGGAGCCCTTGTCGAAGAACTCGCTCGCGGCCACGTCCAGCGCGAGGAACAGCTGCTCGCCCGCCTTGAAGCCCGCGGCGTCGATGGCCTCCATGATGAGCTTGAGCGCCTCCTCGTTGGCCGGCAGGTCCGGGGCGTAGCCGCCCTCGTCGCCCACGCCCGTGGCCAGCTTGCGGCCCTTCAAAATCTTCTTGAGCGCGTGGAACACCTCCGCACCCCAGCGCAGGCCCTCCGCGAACGTCTTCGCGCCGGCGGGCACCACCATGAACTCCTGCACGTCCACGCGGGTGTCCGCGTGCGCGCCGCCGTTGAGGATGTTCATCAGCGGCACGGGCAGCGTGCGCGCCTGCAGGCCGCCCACGTAGCGGTACAGCGGCAGGCCGTGCGCGTCCGCCGCGGCGCGCGCGGTGGCCATGGAGACGGCGAGGATGGCGTTGGCGCCCAGCTTGGACTTGGTGGACGTGCCGTCCAGTTCGATCATCCGCTGGTCCACGGCCACCTGGTCCACGGCGTCCATGCCGATGAGCGCCGGCCCGATGGTGTCGCGCACGTGGTCCACGGCCTTGCGCACGCCCTTGCCCAGGTAGCGGCCCTTGTCCCCATCACGCAGCTCGTGCGCCTCGTGCTCGCCGGTGGAGGCACCGGAGGGCACCGTCGCGCGGCCACGCGAGCCGCCCACGAGCAGCACTTCGGCCTCCACGGTCGGATTGCCACGGGAATCGAGCACTTCACGCGCCAGGATTTGAGCGATCTCGGTCATAGGGCGCCGGTTCTACGAAGCACGGGCGGAACGGGCAAGCACGCTCGCACAGGCCGCCTGCTACAGTGTCCAGCCGCCGAATGCCTCCTCCTCCCAAGCGCCGCCTCACGGGCCCCGACCCGCTCCCCGGTCAGCGCGCCCGGGGCGCCCTCCTGGGCCTCGCCATCGGCAACGCCCTGGCCGTCCCCGTCGCGGGCAAGCCCCTCTACGCGCCGGCCTTCCCCCAGCTCGCCGAGGGGCCGTACCTGGGCATGTACGGAGGCGGCCCGCACGACCTGCGCAAGGGGCAGGTGACGGAGCCCACCCAGCTCGCGGTGGCGCTGGCCTTGAGCCTGCGCGACATGAAGCGTTACGACGCGGGGGACGCCCTCAAGCGCTACCGGGCCTGGCAGCCGCACGCCATCTCCGTCAGCGACCCCATGAAGGAGCTGTTCCAGGAGTGTGACGCCAGCCTCCCGCCCCAGGTGAAGGACGCCGGCAAGCGCGTGTGGCAGAAGAACTTCCGGAGGCTGGCCCCCGCGGGCGCCCTGCCGCGCGTGGTGCCCCTGGGCGTGCTCCTGACAAAGGACTCCTTCGCCCTGGCGAAGGCGGCGCTGGAGGACACCGCCCTCACCCACTTCGACCCGCGCAGCCAGCTGGCCGGCGCGGGGCTGTGCGCCGCCATCGCCAAGGCGGTGACGGGCGGCCCGAACCTGAAGGCCGCCGACCTGCTGCCCGCCGCGGAGGTGGGCATCTCCCTGGCTGCCGCCGCCCTGGGGAAGACGGAGAAAGATTACGTCCAGGAGGTGACCTTCGCCGCGAAGCTCCTGCGCGAGGACCTGGCCCTGGCGGCCCAGGACGACCCGCAGCTCTACGGCCCGGAGCTGCACATGCACCGGCCCGGCAATAACGCGGTGCGTGCGGCGTTCCGGCTGGCCTTCTGGGAGCTGCTCCACGTCCCCACCGCGGAAGGGGCGCTCCTGGACGTCGTCCACCGGGGCGGCGACACGGAGGTCCACGCCTCCGTCACCGGGGCGCTGGTGGGCGCCTTCCACGGTGAAGGAGCGCTGCCGGAGGAATGGCGCCAGAAGGTCCTTCTGGCCCTCCAGCCCTACAACCCCCTCCAGAAGGGAACGGTGCTGTGGGAGGTGTACCACCCCCGGCACCTGCTGCTGCTGGCTCCGGGGTGAGGAAGCCCGCAAGTGCGAAGCCCGCGGGGGCTGTCCGTTGAGGGACAGCCCGGCGCGGGCTCCGGGACACGCCGTGGCTCCGGGGCCACGGGTGGGATGGGTCATCAGCCGAGAAGGTCGATGACGACGACGCCTCGTGACGGCTTCTCTTCCTCGGTGTCCGTCCTCCGGTGGGGACGGTCATCGGGTGCAGGCAGTGGGAGCTCCACCACCGGCCGCTCGTAATCCTCGCGGCGGAGCCGCTCGCGGCGCTTGATTTCTTCAATGATGAACGCGTCGAGCATGGGTTCGGTTTCTCCCTCAGCCTACGTACCCCGATGTACGCCCGCCGTCCCGCCCCCTTACCACTTCCACATCTCTTTGATGCAAATTAAGAACCCCGGTTTCTTTCTGGGGATGGCGCCCTGATTCTGCATGGCTGCTCGTCCACCTCCTGACATCCGGGACAGTGCAACCGTGCCACGGATGTCAGGGAAGTGTCCGTGGACGTTCAAAATTCGCATGATCCTAATGGGTCCGCCGCGCGCCGCAACACGACTCACTTCAGGTGGCCCCCCTCCGCTCGCGTGGCACGGCTCCAGCCTGAAAGGGACCGCCCGCCTTCCTGCTCCCTTGCACGGCACGGGCCGTACGGGATGACAGGCAGGCGGGCGGAAAACTGACGCGCGAGGTCAGGGGTGACGAAAGCTGTCGACGAAAGCCGTCAGGGGGCTTCCGAGCGGCGCTTGAAGGCCTCCAGCATCTTGGGGAGCTGGGTTTCCGTCAGGGTGTTGATGATGGCCTTGGGGATGAGGGCGCCCAGGGCCATCTCCACGTTGTAGGTGGCGCGCGTCTTGCCCTCGCCCTCGGGCTCCAGCGTCCAGCTGCCCTTGTTGTCCTTCATCACCTCACCCTCGACGAAGGTCCAGGACATGCGCTTGGGGCGCTCCTCGGTGACGCGGATGGTGTAGCGGATGCGCTTCACCACATCGACCTCGTAGTGCACCTGGACGGTGTTCCCCTGGCGCTGGGAGGTGGAGACCTTCTTCACCTCCGGGAGGAACTCCGCGTAGCGGTCGTAGTTGGTGATGATGTCGAAGACCTTCTCGACGGGGGCGTTGATGGTGATGGTGCGCGTGGCGCCGGCCATGACGGTGTCTCCGGAAGGCTTGAGGAACGGGCGAGGCTGCCGGACAGCTTACGGCGCGTAGCCCGGCTTCTTGTCGAACTTGTGGATGGACTGGATGAAGCGGACGGTGCCCGTCTTGCTGCGCATGACGACGGAGTGCGTCTCACAGCCGCCGCCGAAGAAGCGCACGCCCTTGAGGAAGTCGCCGCTCGTCACGCCCGTGGCGGCGAACATCACCTCACCGCGAGCCAGCTCCTCCGCGGTGTAGATCTTGTGGATGTCGGTGATGCCCATCTTCTTGGCGCGGTCGATCTCCCCCTGGTTGCGAGGCACCAGCCGACCCTGCAGGTCGCCGCCGGTGGCGCGGATGGCGGCCGCGGCGATGACGCCTTCCGGCGCGCCGCCAATGCCCATGAGCACGTCCACGCCGGAGCCCTCGAAGCAGGTGGCGATGGCGCCCGCGACGTCACCGTCCTCGATGAGGCGCACGCGCGCGCCCGCGGCGCGGACCTCCTTGATGAGGTCGGCGTGGCGCTCGCGGTCGAGGATCATGACCGTGAGGTCCTCCACGTAGAGCTTCATGCGCTCCGCGATGGCGCGCAGGTTCTCCGTGGGGGACTTCGTCAGGTCGATGGCGCCCCTGGCGCGCGGGCCCACGGCGATTTTCTCCATGTACGTGTCGGGCGCGTTGAGCAGGCCGCCGTGGCTGGACATGGCCACGACGGAGATGGAGCCCGGGCGGCCGTAGGCGCACAGGTTGGTGCCCTCCAGCGGATCCAGGGCGATGTCCACCTCGGGGGCGCCGGCGGTGCGGGCGCCGACGCGCTCACCGATGTAGAGCATGGGCGCTTCGTCGCGCTCGCCCTCGCCGATGACGACCGTGCCGTCGATGTTCAGCGCGTCGAAGGCGCGGCGCATCGCGTCCACGGCGGCCTGGTCGGACTCGTCCTTGTTGCCGCGGCCCATGAGGCGGGCGGAGGCGATGGCCGCCATCTCGGTGACGCGCACGACCTCCATTGCCAGGTTGCGATCCATTGTCGGGTGCTCCTCGTTCGGGAATTCGGGAAGGGAAAAAGGTCAGGTGTCGGAGTCGTCCGCGGCCTTCAGGCGGGCGATGGCTTCGGGCAGCCGCTGCGGTTTGCCGTCGCGCCCCACGCAGGCGTGCAGGGTGCGGCCGGTGCACAGCAGCGTGGGGGAGTCACCGTCGCGCAGCAGCTCGTAGGTGAACACGAGTGACGCGCGGCGCAACTCTCCCAGGGTGGTGCGGATGAGGAGCATGTCGTCGTAGCGCGCGGACGCCTTGTAATGGGCGCTGGCCTCCACCACGGGCAACAGCAGCCCGGTGCTCTCCAGTTCGCGGTAGCTGCCTCCGTGGGCACGGAAGAACTCGCTGCGGGCGAACTCGAAGTAGCGGAAGTAGTTCGCGTAGTAGACGACCCCCATCTGATCCGTGTCGCCGTAGATGACGCGCAGCCGTGCCTCGACCATTGAGGCGCCCATATCAGGGCGGGGTGACGTGTCCAAGCGGTGGGCGCGCATGTTGGTTGCTTCTGTTCATCCGGCCGGAGAGGCTGCCGCACCATGTCGCGCCTGATTGCCGCCCTCCTCGTCCTGTTCGCCCTGCCCGCCTCCGCCAAGGCCCCGAAGCTCACGCTGTTCATCAGCGTGGACGCCATGGGCAGCGACGTCCTGTTGAGAAACCGTCCGCGCCTGACAGGGGGCCTGGGCCGGCTGCTCTCCACGGGCGCCTACTACCCCTACGCCCGGTACGCCTACGCGGAGGCCCGGACGGCGCCGGGCCACGCCACGCTGGCCACGGGCGCGAACCCCTGGCGCCACGGCATCGTGGACAACGACATCTACGACCGCGCGGCCGGCCAGGCGGTCCAGGTCTACACGGACCCGACGCATCCGGTGCTGAACGGGGAGACGCCTCCAGGGTCGGACACCAGCCCGGTGAACCTGATGGCGGAGACGCTGGCGGACCGGCTGCGCGTGTCCACGCAGGGCCGGGGCAAGGTGGTGGCGCTGTCCTACAAGTCGCGGGCGGCCATTCCGCTGGCCGGGCGCCAGGGTCAGGCCTGGTGGTTCGACGAGTCGACGGGCCGGATGGTGACGAGCACCTGGTACGCGAAGGCGGAGCCCGCGTGGATGCAGGCGTTCAACGCGCGCAAAATGCCGGACGCGGCGTTCAGCAAGACGTGGGAGCTGTTGCGTCCGCGCGCCGAGTACGTAGGCGAGGACGACCGCCCCATGGAGCCGGAGGCCTACGGCATGGGCCGCGTGTTCCCGCATGAGCTCAAGGGCGGGCTCCAGGCGCCCGGGCCGGCGTCGTACCGGGCGTTCGCGGTGTCGGGGTTCTCGCATGACCTGCTGGTGCAGGCGGCGAAGGCGGCGCTAGAGGGCGAGGGCCTGGGCAAGGACGACGTGCCGGACATCCTGGCGGTGAGCTTCAGCGGGACGGACGCGGTGTTCCACGCGTTCGGGCCGTACTCGTGGGAGATGCAGGACACGATGCTGCGGTTGGACGTGGCGATGGGGGAGCTCATCGCCGCGGCCGAGCGCGCGGCGGGGGGCAAGGCGAACCTGGTCATCGCGTTGTCGGCGGACCACGGCGGCGCGGAGATTCCGGAGGCGTGGGCGCAGGCGGGCGTGCCGGCGGCGCGGCTCAACCCGGTGGAGGCGGCGAAGGGCCTGGCGCAGGAGCTGAAGGCGAAGTTCGGCGTGGACGTGACGGTGAAGCTGCTGGAGCTGGACGTGTACCTGGGTGGCAAGGCGCTGGAGTCCGGACAGGTGGACGCGGTGGCGGTGCGGCGCGCGGCGGCGGTGTGGCTGGCGAAGCAGCCCTATGCCGTATGGGCGGTGGCGAAGGACGACCTGGACACGGCGCCGGACCAGGGAGGCCTCATGGCGGCGATGCGCCGTGGCTACTACCCGGTGCGCAGCGGCGACGTGCTGTTCATGGCGAAGCCGTTCCAGGTCGTCAGCGACTACCCGCGCGGCACGAACCACGGCACGCCGTATTCGTACGACACGCAGGTACCGGTGGTGTTCGCCGGCAAGGGCGTGAAGCCGGGGCTGTTCCTGGAGGAGATCAACCCCGTGGACGTGGCCCCGACCCTGTCCGCGCTGCTGGAGATGGGGATGCCCGCGTCGGCGGAGGGCAAGCCTCGCGTGGAGGCGCTGGTGAAATGAAGGTGCTCTGTCTGGAGGAGCCCGGTCCAATGCTCCGGACTCACACCTTCACCGTCGGGAAGTCCTGACGCGGCGCCGTCCAACGCGAGTTGAACGCGTTGGACGGCGGCGCGAGAACGGTGGACCCCAGCCGGATGTTTCAGCCCCGGGCGGCGCGGGCGTCACGGCCCTTGGCGCGGGCGGCCTTGGAGAGCAGGTCGCTCCCCTTCTCCTCGCCCTTCATCCACGCCTTCAGCGCGGGCACCACCTGCTTGCTCCAGGCGCGGCCGGCACGCACGGCCAGGAAGTCCTGCACCAGCGCGTCCACGATGGCGGAGAGCTGCTCGGTCAGCTCCAGACGCTCGGAGAGCTGATCATCCTCTTCCTCCGTCATGAGCGCGGGCAGCTTGGCGGCGCGGATGTCCAGGAACTCGGAATCGAGGGTGACTTCGTATTCGCGCTCGCCGTGCGAGATGCGCAGCCGCGCCTGGGACACCAGCAGGCCCCGGTCCAGCGAGTGGCGCACGTTCTCCGAATACGGCGCCAGCGTGCCCTTGGCGCTCATCTCCGTGACGTCGCCCGCCACGCCGCGCAGCACCACCTTGCCCAGGTAGAGCACCACCACGCCCGCGCCGGCGTGCTCGACCAGCGGGTCGCCCGACTCCGAGCGCCACAAGAGCCACGTCATGAACTCGCGGCCCAGGTAGGCCCGGCCGCGCAGCAGCTGTTCGCGGGCCTTGCCCTTTTCGACTTCGGCTTCGTCCTTCTCCTCCTCGGTGGCGGCACCATCCACGCCGACATCGCCCCGAGCGAACGCCGCCTCTTCCCTCGCCTGCTCACGCTTCGCCATGGGTGTCCTCCACCGAAGCCGTCGCCGGCAGGTCCATGCCAATGAGCTCCGCCGTGGGGCCCAGGGCCTTCTCGTCGATGCCCGCGCGCTGCGCCATGGACGCGGGCGTGATGCCAATCACCTTCACCGCCAGGGCGCCTTCCAGCGCCACGCAGATTTCATCCACCGTCTTTCGCGACGCGGCCCAGACCTGCACCGTGTGCGTCTTCAGGTTCCACGTCACGTCCAGCGTGCTGGTGCGCGGCACCGCGCGCTGACGCAGGAGCTGCTTCAACTCCGCGCGCTGCTTGTTCTTCTCCGCGCGCGCGGGCGGCCGGCCGTTCTCCTTGCCGAAGGCGGCGGACCACTTGTCCAGCTCCGACTTCATCATCGACGCGGGCACCTTCAGCGTGTCGATGCGGAAGGAGAAGAGGGCGTACTCGCCATAGTAGAGGTTGCCGGTGGCGAACTCGGAGGACTCCGGGTTCTCCAGCTCGACAAAGCCAGCGGCGCGCTCCTCCTCGGAGCGGCGGTCGATGGGCTCGAACGCATGGGACTTGAGTCCCTTGGTCATCCAGCGCTTGACGTCGGACGGCGCATCCTTGGCCGGCTCGGTCCGGAAGCGCGAAAAGGTCACTGCACCACGTAGGACAGGCATGGGGCGCGGCAGGATGGGGGTCGCGTGGCGTCGCGTCAAGGCACTCGGTGTGGCTGGACGCGAAGGGCCGGGAATAGCCCCCGCCGATATTCGTTCGGCCGGGCTCCGTCCAACCGTGCACGTCTCCGCCCCACCCCGCTGGCGGGAATCCATGACAGTCCCAGGCACGCGACATACGGTGGCCGCCGCCATGCGCCGCGCACTCCTCTCCGCCAGCGTCGTTGCCCTCTTCCTGTCCGCCTGCACCCACACGGCCGCCACGCCGGACGGCGCCCCGCGCGACACGCTGCCCGGAGTCACCCGGGCCCTGCTGGAGACCCTGGAGGCGGACGGCGCGCTCGCGGGCGCGTACGTGGTGGACGCACGCACCGGCGAGCCCCTCTTCACCCACCGCGAGAACGTGCGGCTGTTGCCCGCGTCCACGATGAAGGTGGTGTCCACCTCCGCCGCGCTGTCCGCGCTGGGAGCGGACTTCCGCTTCACCACCCCGGTCTTCCTGGAGGGCTCGCAGGCGGGAGGCCTGTTCCTGGGCGACGTGGTGGCGCAGGCGTCCGGGGACCCGTCGCTGGGGTCGTGGCGCTTCCCGGAGACGGCGCTCGCGTGCGACCGCGTGGCGGAGGCCTTCCAGGCGCGCGGCATCCACCAGTGGCGCGGCAACGTGCGCATCTCCGGCACGGACGGCATGGACGGCGGCATGGGCCCGGGCTGGGCCTGGGATGACGCGGCCTATGCCTACAGCGCGGCGCCCACGCCCTTCGTCTTCCGCGAGAACGTGGTGGACCTGGCGCTGGCGCGCGCCCCCGGTGCCACCTGCGCGGACGCCCCTTCTGTCCAGTGGACGCCCACCTTCGCCACGCTGTCCGCGGTGGTGAACGTGGACGTCAACGCCGAGCGCGCGAACCTGGCCTGCGTGCGCGGAGGCGGCGGAGTGCGCTGCACGTGGCGCTCGCCCACCGGCGGGCCGTGCCCCCAGGCCGCCGCGGTGAAGCTGTCCGTGGACGCGCCGGAAGCCCTCTTCGCCGCGTGCGTGGACGACGCGCTGGCTCGGCACGGAATCACGCGGCTGCCGCTGTCCCTTGAAGCC